>JBJOOY010000477.1:0-4493 GCA_046051065.1 Cyanobacteriota bacterium | reverse complement strand
GTCGCCGTCGCCGTCGCCAGGAGGAATCTGACGATACTCCCCGTCGCTCTCGGCGCGAAGAAGCCAGTAATAGCGATAGTAGTGCTCAAGATACTCCGCGTCGCAGCCGCCGCAATCGTCGGAACCAGTCTAATAGTGAGGAATAAGAGCACTGCTGCGAGAATTATGAATTATGAGTGCTTATTTACTTGCCGATCGCATCCATGCTTTAAATTGTTGACGTTGACGATCGGTAGTCTGTTCTAATGGTTGTAGTTGATATTGCTGTGGTTGACAGGCTGATAGCATGACATTTACGGTGATTAGTCGATCGCCATGAAAAATTGTGATGCTAATATTTTCGCCACATTGATACTGTTTTAATCGATCGTTAAGTCGATCGGCTATAACTTTAAAACCGTCGATCGCCAGCAGTTCATCGCCTGGATCGATGCCTGCTAATTGGGCGGGAGAATTACTCGCTACCGATTTAATAACTTCTCTACCATGTTCGTGTTTAACTGCGATCCCTAAATATGGAATGGTTGAATCGATCGGTTTTAATTCTACCCCAAATGGAGCAAAATAATCGTTAAAATGTAACTCTTCAATCCCATGAATATATCGATCGTAAAACTCGGTTAAATCCAGATTTGCAATTGATTCGATAATATTTATAAGCTGAATTTCGGTAAACCCAACTTCCGATCTACCGAATCGATCCCACATTTCAACTAATACATCATCGAACGATTTTACGCCATCAGTTCGATCGAGAATTAGCAAATCTAGCAGCAATGTCACCATTTCCCCTTTCAGATAATAAGACATTTGGGAATTAGTACTATTGGCATCGGGGCGATATAACTTAATCCAAGCATCAAAACTCGATTCACTTAAAGATTGTACCAATCGTCCTGGTGTTGTCAAAAAACGGGTAATTTCTTTACTAAGTTCGGTGAGATATTCCCGTTCGTCATAAATCCCCGCTCGCATCGGAATCTGTAAATCATAATAACTAGTCGTACCCTCACTAAACCAGAGTGAAGGGGTATAATTCTCGCGATCGTAATCGAATTTTTCTAACGCGATCGGGCGAATGCGTTTGACATTCCACAGATGAAAAAATTCATGGGCGACTAATTGCATAAAGCGATTGTGTTTATCGCTACCTTGAAAATTGAAGCGAGGATATAACAGCGAGCAACAATTTTTATGCTCTAATCCCCCGCCACCACTAGGCGATAGATGGAGCAGGAAAATATATTTTTCGTAGGGTAGCCCGCCAAAAATATTCGACTCCACTTGGATCACTTGTTTGATATCCTCGATCGTTTTGTCGGGATTTAAATTCCCTTCACCCCAGACGACTAATTGATGAGGTTTACCTAATACGGTAAAGTCATAAACTTGCTGAGTGCCAATTTCAAACGGACTATCGACTAAGGTATCGAAATTAGCAGCTAGAAAAGTTTGCGGGCTAATTGCTGGTAGCGGAGTAGTAACTTGCCAATTTGGATGTGGGGGAATAATGCTAATCTCGATCGGGCAATGTTCGTAATCCGGTACATAAAAACATAATGCTGCTGGATTAAAATAGCCATGAGTAGCATCTAAATGATTGGTTCTTACCGTTAATTCATGGGCAAACATGCGATAACTAACGATAATTTCCGAACATTTATCTGTCTGAATTTGCCAATGATGTTTAGCAATTTTGGTTGCGGTTAATTGGCGATCTTTATCGTTCAGCGCTCTAAAATTTTGTAACTGTTTGGCATATTCACGTACCAAATAAGATCCAGGTGTCCAGACTGGCATTTTTAGATCCAGCACATCACTCCCCCAATTACTCACTGTTAATTTCACCTCAAACAAATGCGTCTGCGGTTGAGGCATGGCAATTTGATAGGAGAACTTTGGGCTGTAAGTACCGATCGGGGTGGGAGTAGTGATGGTTGTTTGAGTCATCTGTTTTTGCTATCGCGTTCGGAGTGCCTGTGCGGCAAGATAGATCTGGCTCCACTCACCCATCACTTGATTAGTTTTGATTTTGAGAGATTTAGCGATCGCTTCTAACGAAGTTCCCGATTTTAAACCCATCATGATATCGCGTTCTTTCTGCTCCAAACCCGCGCAAAACTTTTCCCATTGAATGGGAGTTAAGCCTAAATTATGTTCTTGGAGCGAGATGTGCAACCATTGGGATACCAGCTCTGATTCTGCTTTAATCGCAAAAACTTTGATGCTGTGGTAGTTAATCTTCTCGCGCAGTCGATATACTTGCTTGATATCCATTTTCAAGGCGCTCGCGATTGCTTCTGGAGTTTTACCCTGAAGATAGAGATCTAGCCATGTTCCAGCTTCCGCGCTAACATTTTCGACTAAGTAGCTACGGAGTGTATTTTTAACTCGATCGCGGTTGATTTGGGTTGCTTCCAACTCTTGCTGTTGGTGGTAGTTTTCTTGCGCTTGTTTATCAAGCAAACTCAGCGTCGAGTCACTATCACCAATCACTTCGTCAGATACCAATTTGACTAAATCACCTTGGGGGATGTTAGTGACACCACCTTTTTGCGATCTCCGGAGATAGTTAATAAACCGATGAGCGAGTAAGGGCTGATTGCGGATCGGGCGCAAGCAATATTCTTCGATACTGGCAAAGAGCAGGGTATCCCGCAACCGAGGATTGCGGGTGCATTGACCGATCCAGGCAATCTGTTGTTGAATATATTTGTCACCCTGAAGCATTTCTTGAATTACTTCTTGCAAGACATCGACTACAGTCCGTTGGCGATCGGTACTCAGCGATAGCCACGCTCGAATCTTCTCGCGTAAGATTGCCATGCCTCCCAAGCGCTGCATTAAGTTCTTATAAGCTTTTTCCGGTGCCAGTCCCAGATACCGTTGCATTAATATTCTCAGCCGATAATCCATCGCTCGATCGGCAATCTTTAATTGTTCGGTATCTAAAGTTTCCAACCGCTCCCGATCTTTGCCGAGCAACCAATTGAGAATGCTAGCTTGGGTTGTAGTATTCTGACTCGCACACTCTGTCGCGATGCGCTGTTCCCATTGTGTGGCGATTTTATCGATTACCTTAGTCATTTGGCGGTTGCTCCTGTCCCCTCGATTTAGATAATGGCTGCGATTTGGCTAAGAGTTTCCCCAAGATCGGGTCTTTTGTTATAGGGTATCCGATCGGATTCGCTCACCGAAGCAGCTAAATGGCTTAATTTGAGTATCTAGTTGCGAAACTTTTGTGATATATTGCAACGAGTTTTGCTACGTTTTTTAACCAATGGGGTGGTTGGTTACTAGTGACTGCTACACATTATAACGAGCGATTACTTAATTTGTTAGTTCCAAATCTCATCAAAAGTTTACCTTAGCTTACAGTTCGATCGGATATATTTAAACTACACAACTCTAGTTTAACCAAATTAACCGCTCGATTTTGGCATTAAAAGCGATCGCATGTCACTTAAAAGTAACTAAAAAGTAGCTAACCAGATCCGATAAGTTATTTTTATCACGCTCAAACCAGATCGGTTTTATTCCCATCTACATCGAGCTAATCTAATTGAAGAAGATTCTTATTAACTAACTAGTAAGTAGCAAAGAAAGATCGACTAAAATGTCACAATTAGGTATCCACCTTGGAATTTAGCCCCCTTAACACTCGAACCTTTTAATGCAGGTGGTAATAATAGATTGCGGCGTTGGTCACCTGCTTCAATTGTTACCTCTGGCCCAGATTGAGTTAATTTTACTTGGGTTTTATCAAATCCAGGTAAATACAGCCTGACTTCGCGCTTGTCGATATCGATCGTCATCGATCTTGGTAAATCTGCCAACCGATTAAAATCTGGCATTGCAGCCATTAATGGTTGCCAGTCGTCACCAATCCGCTTGGGCATCTCGGTTACTATCAAAGGTTCAAATTCAGCAGCAATGGGATCGCCAGATCGCATCTCTACCCCGACGACTTTTGAATCTACATTGGTTACTACATCAACGTAACCTATTTCTTGAGATTGGAGATCGATACTAAATCCACCTTGATTAACGATCGCCCCACCGATACTCAAACCAGATTGCTGCGCGCTCCCCCATAAATATTTGGCCGTTGCGATGGCTGCTGGGTCGTCATTGGTGACTAAATAGCCCACTACCCGCTGTGGATTGCTAATAATAGCTTGGCTCTTGTCCAAAGCAGTTTTCGCCTCTTGGACTGGCTGAGACATGACGCTTTCACCCGTCCACGCGACAGTGAGTACTGCTGCCATCGCTGGTTGCATAATTGGGGCGATCGTTTTCCATAAATCCGACTCTTCGACTACCGCGATAAACCGTCGTAGATACCAATTTAAACTATCTGCCATCCCTGCCATCCGCAAGGTTGTAATATCGCCTGTACCGTCATAAACGATCGCATCATACTTATTACTAGCATCATATTGGCGGAGAGAATTTAAAGCGATCGCGCTATCCATCCCTGGTAAAATTGCTAA
>JBJOOY010000476.1:0-4716 GCA_046051065.1 Cyanobacteriota bacterium | reverse complement strand
GGTTCCCATTTCGATCCGGTGGAGATATTTTGACGTTGTGACATAGTTTCTTCGATTAATATTGAGTTTAGTTATTATCCCTGAAATTGACTCATCAGCCATTTGCCGATTTGCGATTGGTCTTGTTCTTTGCTGAGAGTTAATGCTGTTGTGATGGTATCGATCGATAGCTGTGGCAATACCAGAGAAATGTCAATTCTGCGGCTACCTCGATCGAGAATGTTAGATTTCCACTCTGTTGCTTGACGATCGATCTCCTGAATAGAATCGGCATGATGACTAGTTCGGAACGTGCTTTTTCAGTATTGATTGCACTAGCTAACGGAAGACTATTCCAATGGTTTTAATTCATCAATTCCCGCACATCGGTTATTTTCCCCGTCACCGCCGCCGCGATTACCATCACTGGCGACATCAATAATGTCCGTCCCGATGAAGAACCTTGACGACCTTTGAAGTTACGATTGGAAGATGATGCGCTTAATTGCCGTCCGACTAATTTGTCGGGATTCATCGCCAGACACATCGAGCACCCAGCCTCGCGCCATTCAAAGCCTGCGTTTTTAAAAACCACATCCAATCCTTCGGCTTCGGCTTGTTTTTTCACCCGCTCGGAGCCAGGCACGATAAAGGCTTTCACACCTGCGGCTACCTGCTTCCCAGCGGCTAATTTGGCGGCTTCGCGTAAGTCAGTAATCCGCCCATTGGTACAACTTCCCACGAAACACACATCTACTTTTGTACCGATAATCGGTGCGCCAGGTTGAAGATCCATGTAATTGTAAGCCTCTTGCGCGATCGCCCGATCGTCCGCACCCATTTCTTCTACCGTCGGTAACGATTCATCCACACCGATTCCTTGGGCGGGGGTAATTCCCCAAGTCACCGTCGGCGCGATTTCTGCTGCGTCGAAGACGATAACATCATCGTATTCGGCATTTTTATCGCTGCGGAGGCTTTCCCACCAAGCGACGGCTTTTTCCCAATCAGCACCTTTAGGTGCAAAATCTCGCCCGTTGAGATAATCATACGTCACTCGATCGGGATTAATATATCCACATCTAGCTCCACCCTCGATCGCCATATTACAAACAGTCATCCGGGCTTCCATGTCCATCTGCTCGAAGGTAGTTCCCGCGAACTCATAAGCATATCCCACACCGCCTTGCACGCCGAGTTTGCGGATGATATGCAGGATGACATCCTTCGCATACACCCCAGGCTGAAGGGTACCATTTACCTCAATTTTACGGACTTTTAACTTACCCAAAGCCAACGTTTGCGAAGCCAACACATCCCGCACCTGAGATGTCCCAATCCCGAACGCAATCGCCCCAAACGCGCCGTGTGTCGAGGTATGACTGTCCCCACAAGCGATCGTCATGCCCGGCTGCGTCAGCCCCTGTTCCGGTGCAATTACGTGGACGATTCCCTGACTTCCCGAACCGACATTGTAGAAACGAATCCCATGCTCTTTGGTATTATTTTCCAAATGTTGCATCATCTCCTCGGCGAGGCTATCGGCGAGGGGACGCGATTGGTCTTCGGTGGGTACAATATGATCGACGGTAGCGACGGTACGTTCTGGATAAGGGACTTTCAATCCTCGATCGCGCATCATCGCAAAAGCCTGGGGACTGGTGACTTCATGGATCAGGTGCAAGCCGATGAATAGTTGGGTTTGTCCTGATGGTAATACGCCAACGGTATGGGATTCCCAAACTTTATCGAATAATGTATTTTTGCTCATGGTTTTTAGAGGGTAGGGATTAGGGTACAGGGGATAGTGGATGGTTTAATCTCTATTATCTTGGTTATCATCGATCGGTAGTGTTCTAGTCCGAATTCGATTTTTGTCAAAGATAATTATGCTTCCTTGTTCTATTAGCGCAGCGATATTAGGTAAGTTGAGCAATAATATCGTTGTGGAATATGTGAAATACCTCGCCGGAATAGAATTACAGATGGAAATCTCTCTGCTCTTAGCGCTAATAATGTTCCAAAATCTGTGTCGGCAGAAATAATCGTTCGTTTCTGGGTAATTGCGATATCGAGAGTTACTCATAATTTTTATTTACTAATGAGATTTGAACTAGCCACGAACAAAAAAGTAAGTAGTCATACTTATTGCAACGATCGATACAAACCTACGGATAATTATCGATGGAATCTGGCGGGCAAAGTTGGCAATAAAGTAACCACCCAGCGCACCACCAAGCGCCATTAGCATAGCTTGCTGCCAAGCAATAATCCCAGCAAATAGAAACGTGACGATCGCAATTCCATTCATACAGGTGCCTAACCATGCTTTCAAGGCATTCATAGTATGAATGTTTTTAAGATTGAAAAAAGTCAGAGTTGCCAACATCAAAATCCCCGCTCCCGAACCAAAGAAACCACCGTAGACTGAAATTATCAATTGAGCGATAACTAAATAAACTAATCGGGGTGAATTGGCTGAATTTGTTCGATCGAGTGATTGTACCCATTGTTTGCAAGATTCTCCAAAGATAAATACACAAGTTGCCAGTAATAATAAATAAGGAACTAGCTTCCGAAACACATCGGCAGATGTATATAGTAAGGAGATAGAACCGATCGAACCACCCACTACGCTAGCAATAGTTAAAATTACCAACACCCGTCGCTCGATCGCGAAATCCTGTCGATAAGCCCCCACACTAGATAAAGATCCTGCCCACATTGCCGTTGTATTAGTGGCATTAGCAACGATCGGTGATATACCTGTAAAGATCAGCGTCGGAAAGCTAATAAAACTACCGCCACCAGCCACAGCATTCAATCCACCAGCGATAAAAGCAGTAGCAAATAACAACAAACCATTGAGATATGTGAGCGATGGCGGTGCGATCGGCATTGTGCTATTTGATTAGTTGTTATAAAAACTCGATCGCCATCTCTATTTGATTAACTTGGTGTAATGCCAATTAATAAAGCTAACTCTAGCCATTTCCAATAACAATCGACATCTTCAAACCCAATTTCTCGTAAATATTGCAATTGACTTTCCACATCTAACAATTTATTAGAAGGATCTTCAGTTGTTGAATCACAACCAATTTCATTCAAAAATTGAGCATGAACTTTCTGATTGGGTGAAGCGACATGTTCGAGATTGGCAAATACACCACCTGGATTTAGTTGATCGAATATTTCACTATATAGCGATTTTTTTCGATCGTGTGTAACGTGATGAATCGCAAAACTCGATACGATCGCATCAAATTTACCCAAATCTGGTAATCGATTGTCTAAATTATGACTGATTACTTCAACAGATTTATCATCCTGAAATCTCACCCTCGCCTTTTCAATCATAATCGGTGAAAAGTCTACAGCAATTCCGGTAGCTTGAGGTCGATCGATTTTGAGCAACGCTATCAATCTCCCGTCACCAGTACCCAAGTCGAGAATGCGCTGCGCCGTTGTGGGAATATAGTCTAGTAATATAGCTTCCCCTTCAGTACGATGGGGAATGCTATCTGCTTTGACTAGATATCCCAATGCGTGTTCGGTAGTAGACCACAAATTAACCATATTTTTTCTTCGTTACCGTGCTATGTGTCTACTATAGACAAAGCTGAAGGTATGTGTCCAATATCTGTTAATAGTCTGATTGATACTTTAAAAGTATTAAACTCGATTGAGTCTACATTACCGATGTTAACGTCTACTTCAACCGACCAGACCCTAGATTGGTCGATTCTGTAGAAATTCTTGCTAAAATTTTACACCCCAAAGTTGGTCATTACGGTTATGACGATCGAGGTTGGGTTAAATTAGAGAGTAGATCGATCAATTATTATGAACCAATTTTCGCCAGCATGGTTGCAGGGTATCGACGAATTTAATCGACGTGAATATTATGCCTGTCATGATACGCTCGAAGCGCTGTGGATGGATTCAGTCGAACCAGACAAGAAATTTTATCAAGGTGTATTGCAAATCGCCGTTGGTTGCTATCATCTCCACAACCATAACTGGAAAGGCACAGTAATTTTACTGGGCGAAGGTATCGGTCGATTGCCTTATTATCAGCCAGTATATGAGGGTATTGATGTCAGTGGGCTGATCCGAGATAGTGCCAATCTCTTACACTTGCTACAATCGTTGGCGGAGCCGCTAGGAATGGGAATCGATCCCAATCGGATCGTAGATTTTGTGGCTAAATTAAATGAAGATGCATCACCCTTACCTGTCGTTCGATGGGCGTAAGGTGAGATGTCTAGAGCATCGGGAACGGGTGTAAAATTTTGGCACTTAAGAATTAGTGTCTGATTTTTGATTGACAGCCTCAGTCGATTCGATTTGACTGGGAGTTTTTACCGCAGTTTCAATCGCATCTACTTCTTTCTTGAACTCGGACTGAAAATCACTCGAAGCTTCTTGGAAACCTTTGATTGCCTTACCCAGACTCTTGCCGATTTCTGGTAATTTCTTGGGACCAAACACCAATAATACAACAACCGCGATCGCGATAGTTTCCGGTAAACCGATCCCAAAAAAATTCATATTCTTAATTCCTGGTAATTATGGTAATAGTATAAATATCAGTCTGACATAGTTTTGCAGATATTTGAGCTGACGGCCAACGATTGCCGTATTGCCGATCGAAACAGCAGAAAATAGAGACAGAAGTCAGGTTCTAGACTAACGAGTCTGGGGTAGAGTTGACCTCCCGTAGATAACACGTCA
>JBJOOY010000475.1:0-5972 GCA_046051065.1 Cyanobacteriota bacterium | reverse complement strand
GCGATCGGTTTAGCTAGTAGTGGTATTCATAGTAATGGCTACAGTCTGGTGCGGAAGATTATTAGCGATGGCGGCTACAAGTGGGAGGATACGCCCAGTAATTTAGGTGGGAAAAGTTTGGGAGATGTGTATCTCACGCCGACACAGATTTACGTGAAGCCGATTTTAGCAGCGATCGAGCGGCAATTACCAATACATGGCATGGCACATATTACGGGTGGTGGCTTGCCAGAAAATTTACCGCGTTGCCTGGGTGTCGATCGATCGATCGACATCGATATTCATAGTTGGCAGGTTCCCCCCACTTTTCAATGGTTGGCTACAACCGGAAAGGTGGCACCTGTGGAGATGTTTAATACTTTTAATATGGGTATCGGTTATGTCGTCATTGTGCCAGCGAGCGCAGTGAATGACTCGATCGCGTTCTTTAAATCCCATCAAATCGCCGCATATTCGATTGGTGTCGTAGTTCCTGGCGATCGATCTTTACGAGGAATACCTGAATAACCTGTAGGGGTGCCCCTAGTGGGTACCCAAGCCCATCAGGGTAAGCAAAAGGAATTATGTATGAACATCGAGCATCAAGAAAGCAGATCGATCGCAGCCGATCGCACCGAGATTTATCAACAGTCTTGGCAACCCGCAGATCGTCCGATTCAGGCGATCGTTGCGATCGTGCATGGCTACGCCGAACACTCTAATCGTTACATTCACGTCGCGACAAATCTCGCCGCCCAGGGATTTGCTGTCTATAGCTTTGACTTACGCGGACATGGTAAATCTGGTGGCAATCGCTGTTTCGTTAATTCCTTCAGCGATTATCTGACAGATTTAGATCGGTTTCTCACCGAGATCCGCCAGCACCACCCACAGCGAGAGCTATTTTTACTCGGACATAGTCTGGGTGGGGCGATCGCGCTTCGATATGTCCTCGACTACCAAACCTCGCTCCAAGGCTTAATTCTGTCAGCACCATTTTTAGGATCGAGAGCCGAAAATACTCCCGCTCCTGTCGTCGCATCGATCCAATTACTCAGTCAGTTTTTGCCCAAATTACCATCGGTTCGAGTGGATTCTAGTCAAATTTCCAGCGATCCAGCGATCGTCCAAGCATATCGGACAGATCCATTAGTCAACACAGCGAAAATGCCCTTACGGACACTAGCTGAAATCTTTAGGAATATTCACCAAATTCAACACCGACAACACGCGATCGAGTTACCTATTCTCATCATGCACGGTACTGCCGATGGGTTAGCGCATGTTTCTCACAGCGAAAGCTTGGCTGCGGGAGTTCAGTCTACCGATAAAACTCTGAAATTATATCCAGGTTTATATCATGAAATCTTTAACGAACCAGATCGATCGCGCGTATTCACCGATCTGCATCAGTGGTTAACAACACATTCGAGCTGAAATAGAAGCAGCGATCGATTAAATTCAGCGGCATATTCTAAATAGGGTAAATGTTTGCATCGATCCATTTTCTCAACCCGATCGGGAGCGACTGCGCCTAACTGGTAAGATCGGATCGATCCAATTATCCAATTAAGAGACACTGAGATATTCTGCGATGACAGAGATTGAGGTTCAAGCTCGTGAAATTTTAAACTTCTTGGTGCAACTGCCCTTTCCCGACTGTATTCCAATTAGCCGAGACTTTGCTGGACTAACCTCAAAACCAGGTATATATGCGATTCGCCATCAATCCGCAGGATTGCTGTATGTTGGCAAGGCACAGGATATCAAAGAACGATTTCGAGGTGGACATAAAGCCATTACTTGGTCTTGGTTGGAAGATTACGACCATCGTGAGGTAGCAATTGCTATCTGTTAAATCGACTATCGGCAGTGGCGAACGTTATCATCAGATTTAGAGGGAATTATTCTGGTTTGGAGTAAGCCCCCATTTAATATTCGGATACCAATGAGGGAGGAACCATGACTTCTGTGAGTGTTAAATCGTCTAATCCTGAACCAGAGAGCATCGAACATTTGAATCCGGTGGCAGCAAGAATGATGTTAGCAGCATTTCCAACTCACATTCGAGAAGCATTTGAGCGACGCGCCCAAGAAATCGATTATCCAGTCGAAGCAGTTTTAGAAATGGCGATTGCAGGTTTTCTCGATCGGGAGGCTTTGAGTTTTGTCGATTGCCAATCACGCTATTAGATCCAATTAAATTCGACAGACTAGTGACTTATCTATTGTGCTGACTGACGTTCGATCTAACTCGACAGAAATTCAAGTACCGATCGATTAAATTCAGCGGCATACTCCAAATAAGGCAAATGTCCACAACGAACGAATAACTGCACCTTCGCATTAGGAATCTCCTGCGCCGCTACTTGGGCATAACTGACTGGAAATGCTCGATCCTTTTCCCCCCAGATAATCAACGTCGGCGACTGAATCTTAGATAATCGATCGCGAATGGGTTGCCAGAGATCTGACTTAATTACCTAGGAATTTCCCATTGTCCGAAAGATTCGCGTCTGAACCCGAATAGTATTAGCTTTGCCAAGTTGGTAGGCGATGTCAGGATTAGAGCGGAAAACTTGCGATCGAACATCTAATTAGATCTAATTCTAATTAGATAAGTATCTAATTAAATATAAATGTCACCCAATCATATTCAAGCCCTATTAGATTTTTTCAAAGCACTAGGAAATGAGAGCCGTCTCAAACTACTGGGGATTTTGGCACAACGCGATTGTAGCGTCGAAGAACTCGCAGCGTTATTACACCTGAAAGAGCCAACGATTTCTCACCATTTAGCCAAGCTCAAAGCCCTAGATTTAGTAGATCACACACCTCAGGGGAATACCCATCTCTATCGACTTAATCTCGATAGGTTACAGACACTCACTAAAGAAATATTTAATCCAGAACAACTGCAACTATTAACCGCAGATGTGAAAGTAGCAGATTGGGACACTAAAGTATTAAAATCTTTTTTAGATGGTGAACGAATTATCGAGATTCCGGCCAGTCGAAAAAAGATATTGGTATTATTAAAATGGTTGGTTCAAAAGTTTGAGATCGATCGAGATTATCCCGAACTAGAACTAAATGCAATCTTGAAAACTTACCACGAGGATAGTGCTACCCTCCGACGAGAATTTATCGGTTACAATCTAATGACCCGTTCAAATGGCATTTATCGACGATTACCCCAAATAGAGTGGTTAGAGGAAACGAGTAACTTTAACTAAGCATATATCTCGCTCTCCAGCGATCGATTAAGCTGTTTGACTGGTCAAAATGTTCATCTAAGAACATTTTCTAAATTAGAAAATAGCATACCCCGAGCGAGCTTAGGTAACTTTCGATCGAGCTATGTGTAAAAAATCAGCAGATAGTTCGGCAAATATTGCCAATCGATCGCCGAGGATTGGATCTAAATAATTCTCGATCGCCAACGATCGAGCTAAAATTATAGATCGGTAAAACATTTTACAGAGGCTTAATTATGCTCGACGATCGATCTATTTTAATTGCAGGTGCGAGTCGTGGGGTCGGGAGAGAAGTTGCCAAGATATTAACTAGTCAAGGTAACTCAGTTATTTCTTTGTTGAGAACTGCCGATACTCGGATTGAATTAGAAGAATTGGGCGCTAAAGTAGCGATCGGCGATGCATTAAACTATGCAGATATTCACACAGCGATTGCTACACATGCTCCGATAAGTGCGATAATTAGTACGATCGGTGGGATCGATCTGGCTGGTCAACGTAGCGATTATTTAGGAAATAAACAGCTCATCGATGCTGCTAAAAATGCTGGGATTCATAGATTTATTCTAATTTCTTCACTCGGAGCTGGAGCGACTAAAGATGCTATTCCATCTCAAGTATATCAATCACTGGCAGCTATTATTGCTGAAAAAGAACGAGCTGAAAATTATTTAATTGCCAGTGGGTTAACCTATACAATTATTCGTCCTGGTGGTTTAAAATCCGAACCTGCTACAGGTAATGGAATTTTAACAACTGCGACTAATGTGGCGGGTAGTATTCATCGCGCTGATGTTGCACAATTAGTATGTAGATGCTTGACTGGGAATAGCTCGTTCGACCAAACTTTATCAGCATTCGATCGACAAATGGCTTATGGAGATGTTAGTTATCCAGAATTTTTACTAGCTTAAATTCAGCTCGAACATCTTCAGCTTAACGTCGATAAAGACTACAGATTAGTTTGGCATCCTGACGCGATCGAAATGAGGATAAATTACCATCGAAGTCCGTAATCAATCGATCGCGACAATCATAGGAAGCTAATGGTTTTTCGCGTCCATCGATACTCGCCATTGCCTGATATTGCCAATAATTTTTAGCACTTCGTTCGATCTTAAGAATGCAAATTTGATGACCATCTATCTGACGACAGAAAGCAGCTTTGGCTGGCAAGATTGCTGTCAACCAGCATAAGCAGATAATACTAAATAATTTGATTAAAGATTTAGACATTTATAATGGTTTCTGAGTCGGAATGCCCACAGCTCTGGGATAATATGGGTGCGTATCGGTAATTTTTTCTACCCAAATACAGTGCCGAATACTATTACTAAGTGGGGTGATAAATTTGTCAGTTTTGATAATTTTGCCACCTAATTTTGCCGCTGCTAACTCTAAATTACTCGCTTCTTCCTCTGTCCAATTACCGCGATAAAGAATTGCGATCCCACCTATTTTAACTAGTGGGAGTGCATATTCCGCACAAACATTTGCATTTGCCACCGCTCTTAACAAGGCGAGATCGTATCGAGCGCGGTGTGGGGATTGTTGTCCCAAATCTTCAATCCGACTGACGAGGGTGTGAGTATTAGTTAAACCGAGTGCTGGGACGATCGAGTGAATAAAGCCAATCTTTTTGGCAGTAGAATCGACTAATGTCAGTTGCCAATCAGGTCTAGCGATCGCCAGTGGCAAGCCAGGAAAACCAGCCCCAGTACCGATATCGATCGCCCGGAGCGGATCGGAACTAATCATTAAATCTCCTACGCCGCGCACAGAATCCCACAAATGTTTTTCCCAAAATTCTTCAGGTGCGGTAATCCTGGTGAGATTTAAGCTGTGATTGGCAGTAACTACTGCTGTATATAAAAATTGTAATTGCGATCGCTGTCGATCGGTAGGAACCCAATCACTCGTTTCCTGCCAAATTTTATCCATATTTGGCAAATAGTCTGAGCTGGAATTTGCAGGCACATTCATACTAATCAGTCGGATCGCTATTTGTGGACATCTTAGGATGATTTAACTACTAAACTGCTAGGATCGACTGCGGTTAATTCTCCTCGATCGATCTGCCAACATTTATCGGCAATTGCTAATAAATCACCCGCATCATGCGTGACAATTAGTAGCGTCCATTCCTGTTTGAGTTGGGCGAGCAGAGCGACCAATTGTTGTCGCATCGACCAATCTAAGCCCGCTGTCGGCTCATCTAACAGGAGTAGATTGGGTCGTCTGATTAACTGGACTGCCAGGGCTAGTCGTCGCTGCTGTCCGCCACTGAGGGCATGGGGAGAAGTGTTGAGCGGGATTTCGGCTAAACCGACAGAAGAGAGGGCGTGTTCTACCCGTTCTGCTCCCAGTTCGGGATGTCCCAATCGCAACTCTTCTAAGATTGAATTAGTGCAAAAATGCCGCTCGGGAAACTGAAATACTAACCCACCTAATTGTTGCAGCAGCTCGGTACTTAATAATCGATCGCGCCAATATACACCACCCTTAGTCCCACTTGCCAATCCGGCCAAAATTTCTAATAGAGTACTCTTGCCCGAACCACTAGGTCCGATAATCAGCCCCAATTGCTGGGGTGGTAGTTCTAAGTTAAGATCCTGGAGGATCCCTCGAGCGCTAGCTGGCGGATGATAGGACAGGTGTTTGAGTTTAAGCATACAAAAGCTATTTACAGTTGAGAAATACCGATCGGAACATCCGATCTCAGATTGCGTCCAAGCG
>JBJOOY010000474.1:0-10144 GCA_046051065.1 Cyanobacteriota bacterium | reverse complement strand
TTCGACCCATCGATCGTCAGATTTAATTAAGGCAATTAACTCAGCCACACCATCAGCTTCAGGGACGCGTTTAATTTCATCCCGACCGCGATACAGTGAAATGTATCCAGGATTCTTGCCCACATAGCCATAGTCGGCATCTGCCATTTCACCTGGGCCATTCACAATACAACCCATGACCGCAATATCTAGCCCTGTCAGGTGTTTAGTTGCTTCCCTGACTTGATGGAGGACTTCTTCGAGGTTAAATAGTGTCCGTCCGCACGAAGGACAGGCGACATACTCTACCATCGTTTTGCGCAACCCCAAAGCTTGGAGAATACTGTAGCATACTGGAATTTCTTTTTCTGGAGCTTCAGTTAACGACACCCGCAAGGTATCGCCAATTCCTTCCGCTAATAATGTGGCAATCCCCGCAGTAGATTTGATCCGTCCGTACTCCCCATCACCAGCTTCCGTCACGCCTAGGTGAATTGGATAGTCCATCCCTTCTGCATCCATCCGTTGCGCGAGCAATCGGTATGCTGCTACCATTACCGGCACACGGGAAGCTTTCATCGAGACAACCAGATTATGAAAGTCAAACGATCGACAGATCCGAATGCACTCTAAAGCCGATTCGACCATCCCTAATGGGGTATCACCATAGGTAAATAACATCCGCTCGGCTAGAGAACCATGATTGACACCAATCCGCATCGCTTTACCTCGATCGCGTAGTGATACGATTAGCGGTTCGAGCATATCTCTAATATTCTCGCCAATTTCGGCAAATTCAGCAGGTGTATATTCAGTTCGATCGGGTTTGGGTTTTTCAAACACGTATAATCCAGGATTGATCCGCACTTTATCTACATGCTTGGCAACCTCTAAGGCAATTTTCATCCCATTGTGATGAACATCAGCAACCAGGGGTACGACTTGATAAGTATCGATTAACTTTTGTCTGATTTCGCCCAAGGCTTTGGCATGTGCCATGCTGGGCACAGTCACCCGGACGATCTCGCAGCCGATTTCATGCAGACGGCGAATACCTGCTACAGCACCATCGATATCGAGCGTATCCTCGTTGATCATTGATTGAACGACTACTGGATGATTATTGCCGATAATTACATTTCCAACGGCTACAGGACGGGTCTGACGGCGATGAATGGTGGTATCGGTGCTTAAGTTACTATAAGCGGTCTGAGCTGGTACTGGCAGGGTCTGCATATACAAAAAACGGTGGGAATTTTAGATCCATTATCCACCCTTTAGCTTGCCACAATTTGGGGATTTAGGCTTTAAAGAATGCTACTCTTAGGTAAAATTTACGATCTGGACCAGATAAATATCATAGCTGCTGGTCGATCGCAGGGAGAATAATCTACTCAGTCCAGAGCTGCTCTAATCGATCGCGCAGATCGTAAAAATTCGACCAGGGCAGATATGATTTATGTCGATCAAATCGATCGAGATATAGCAGCCAAGGTGATAAGGACAACGATTGTAGGGGCGAGTTTATGCCAGAGATTTCCCTAATGTTCTGTTGACTTTAGAACAAAACCCGCCCCAACCTCCAAGGCAAAAGTCTTCGTTAGTAGTATGTCTTAACGTCCTTGGCGGTTATTATAAATCCCAAAAATCGTAGCTTATAATATGAGGATCGAGATCTATCCATAACATAAGTTGCCCATGCTCAAACATCACTTATCTAAATTAAGTGTTCTCATTGCCTGTGTCGGAATGTGGATACCGCTTGTCGCTGTGGCAGCACCAGATCTACCTACCCAAACTGCGATCGAACCAGATCTTCAGACAATTGCTAGCCTTGATGCTACACTCAAACAGAATCCCCAGAATGTGGAGGCTTATCTTCAGCGGGGAAAATTGTACGCTAAACTCAACAACAGTTTCCTCGCAATTGCTGATTATACCGAAGCAATTCGCCGTGATCCTAATTATGCGCTGGCGTACAACGATCGAGCGATGGTAAAACTTACACTCAAAGATTATTGGGGTGCCTATCTCGATTACGGTCAGGTTGTCCGCATTTTACCAGATCAAGCAATTACGTATAATAATCGCGCCGCTGCTCGCCATCAATTAGGTGATTGTAAGGGTGCCATCGCTGATTTACGGATTGCGGCGGAGTTATTCCGACAACAGGGCGATCGAGCTAATTACGATCGCACTCTAGCTAACTTAAAATATTTTCAGAAGTCCGCTAAACGTTAACAATTGACAGATAGAATTAAAGTATTCGGATTAAATTACAAATCAGACGACATCTACCCGACCAAAATATCGACTGAGGTATTGTTAATTTTTACTGTTAATCAACATGTTACAGCGTAACTATTTGCTTTCGATCGCGATCGGATTATCCGCAATCGGACTCATGGCTCAACCCAGTTTCGGAATGTCAGCCGCAGATGTGGCTAAGATTGCTAAAAATGCAGCCGTAACGATCGATAGTGACGTATCCCACGGATCGGGGATCGTGATCCAGCAGCAGGGTAGTCAATATTTAGTATTAACGGCAGCGCATGTAGTCAAAGGCGATCGCAAATTTGAACTAATCACTAGTGATGAAGTTCGTCACCAACTCCAACCAACCGCAATTCAACCATTGGCTGGAGTAGATTTAGCAGTCGTTAAATTTACCAGCGACAAACTTTATCCAGTTCCAAAATTAGGTAACGCTAATACTTCTACCGAGGGCACGACTGTGTATGTATCGGGTTTTCCGATCGG
Source organism: Cyanobacteriota bacterium (assembly GCA_046051065.1). Lineage (GTDB taxonomy): Bacteria > Cyanobacteriota > Cyanobacteriia > Cyanobacteriales > Chamaesiphonaceae > Chamaesiphon. The sequence goes on along the minus strand of JBJOOY010000474.1, from coordinate 7,405 downwards.
TACGGCAGCCATCGATCGCCAGGTATTTAGTTTTACTGATGGTAAAGTTACTGCGAATAGTCGCAAACCATTGAAAGATGGTTATGCAATTATTTATAGTAATAACACGTTACCAGGTATGAGTGGCGGTGGTGTATTTAATAGTGATGGTGAATTAATTGCCATTCATGGCAGAGGGGATGTTGATACTCAAATTAACACATCAGAACTCGATCCCAATATTCGGATTAAAACCGGATTTAATCTCGGCATTCCGATTAATACTTTTCAGACTTTAGCAGCAAAAATTGGCATTAATGCTGGTACAGCAATTGCTAGCGCTAACCAGGCTGAAACCACAGCCGATGATTTTGTATTAGCCGGATTCGATCGAGTATCGAAAAAAGATCTGGCTGGTTCGGTGGGTGAATTTAGTAAAGCAATTGAGATTAAACCCAAACTAGTTACCGCTTGGGTGTGGCGAGGAACTTGTCTGTTACTCATGGGGGATTTCCAGAAGGCGATCGCTAATTTGAGTGGGGCAATTGCACTCAATCCCAAAAAAGTAGAAGCATATGTTCATCGGGCATCTGCTTATGCTAAATTAGGCAATCGTGTCCAAGCAATTGCCGATCTCGATCGAGCAGTTAGCCTCAATTCTCAGTCTGCTTTTGTTTACGGTAGCCGTTGCAGTCTCAAGTCTCAAGTGGGCGATCTCAAAGGTGCAGTCGAAGATTGCAATCGTGCCATACAATTCAATCCCCGAGATAGTCTCATTTATCTCAATCGTGGACTGGCTCGGCTTGGTTTAAGCGATCGCCTGGGCGCGCTCACAGACTACAATCGATCGATTAATTTCGATCGAAATCTGCCCAATGCATACTACAATCGCGGGTTACTCAAAGTGGAACTAGATGATAAACAAGGTGCTAGTGCCGATCTGCAAACTGCGGCAAAACTATATCTAAAGTTCAATAATAAAGCAAAATATCAACTTACTTTAAGTAAAATTACTGAGTTGGAAAATGGCAAAAGTGATTAGGATCTAGTTAAATTGTGACTATTTATTTCAGTATAGTTCATTAGCACTAATTTACTCCAGACCCAATTAAAAATTAACGCTGCTAAAATAGTCGAATTTAGTGTAAGCTACAGTACGAGATCTAGTTACCTAATGAAATTAAAATCGGATTAACCTTACGATTAATTGTATCTTTTGTTACTGGATAAATGAATCTCACGACTTACAGCTAGTTACATCCCTTCTCCTAAAAATTTAATTGAATAGCTAAACTGCAAACTAAACAGTTCAAATTTGACTGATTTAGAGACAAGTACTTCTTAATTAGCTGCTGAAATGTGGTTACACTTTTCAATAAGCTAATTTCACGGCTGCTTTTAAGCGGGAGACTTTATGGATTGTATTCTTCTATGAGCCAATTTCAACAAGAATTTATCACAACAGTAATCAAGCAGTATGGTCTAGATCTAGATGGAGATCGGATTAATGAGATCGTTGCGACTTGGTTCCAAGAATACGATCCTAACTGGATTATGAAAGCGATCGTCGAATCTCTCTATCGAGGTCGCTATAAGGTCAAATCCGTCAATAATATCCTTAAAGATTGGCAAAGACGCGGTAATCCGCTCTACCAATTTACGTCTGATTACGAGCAAGAAATTTTGCAGAGCTTGCCCGCTATGCTAGCTTTGCCTACAACTACGACTGCTCCAGCCCCATTAGATCGTAAATTAGCAGTAATTACTTCACCCACAATCGATCGGCATAAACTGATGTCAGAGGAACAAAAAATCGCTCAGCATCCGGATGGCTTGATGCTGCCAGCTAACCCCTCCAGCTCAAAAGCTGGCGAAACTGAGAAGTTAGCGACTCCTCAGTTAAAACATCTCGATCCAGAAGCTCCACAGCCAGAGGTAGAATCGAGCGCTCCATTGTTACCTTTACAGCAATTACCTGTCGAAAATCGGCAGAATGTGAACAACATCAAAATCGATCGACGAATTGTGCCATTGCCAGAAAAATCATATCTGTTCAATACACTCAAATCGATCGTAGAGACAAGTATAGGTCATCGACACAAAGAAGAAATCCAAACTTCCGGTCAACTCTAATTTTTAGGCGTAGGTAAATAATTTACAGCATTATATCTCTACAAAGATAATGCATAGTGATAAAAATCTTCATCTTTTTGATATCCTAGCGATATATAAAGATCTTGTGCTGGAGTATTAGTAATTTGTGTCGATAAAACTAAGCGGATGGCTCCCGATTGTCTCGCAAAGTCTGTAGCTGTATTCATTAGCAATTTTGCAGCACCTTTATGTCGAGATTTTTCCTCTACAAATAAGTCATTCAAAATCCAGATCGGTTTCATCGATACTGAAGAAAAGCTCGGATAAAGTTGGACAAATCCGATCGAGAATCCGTTATCTTTTGCAACAAAGATCGTGGAATCATTGTTGTGGAAACGTGATTGAATAAATTTAGTGGCTGCTTGGAGATCTGTGGGTTGCTCGTAGAAACTGCGAAATCGATCGAATAAGTTCGATACTTCTTCAAGCTGCTCGATGTTTGCTAGAAAAACTTCCATCCTCAATCCTCAAATAATTACTTCGATCTAGTCTAGAGCTTGTTTTTAAATAATGCTAGTTGTCTAGCTACTTCATTAGCTTTAACTTCATCACCTCGATCGCGATAGATTATTTCAGCCTGAAATAACGCTTCCATACTGTCACGATAGTGTTCTTGATTCATCGCTAAATATAATCCCAATTCCTCCCATAATTGGGGATTTTCTCGATCGGTTATTAATTGCTCTTTAAGTCGATCGATCTGGGATTGACGCTTTGCTTTTGGGCTAAATAATGTAACCGCTAATGATTTTAACATATCCCAATTAGCAGTTTGTTCGGCGGCAATCTCTCGTGCGGTGGGAATAAAAACTCGATCGGCTCGCTCCAGATCTGCGGTGGTTTGTCCCAGAAAATTTCTCATTTTCTCGGCTATTTCTCGATGATGCTTAAGAGCGATCGCTTGCTCGCGACGATCGCTCGTATAAAAACTTTGCGACATCGTAAATTCTTTACCCGATATTAATGTGATGTAAAGTTCGCAACATTTACGATAACTACTATCTGAATCTTCATTTTGCTTGACATTGACTGCTCGAATGGTTTCAAATTGATAAGTTTTTATCCATTTTTTTCTAAATAAGTTAATTCCTTCTCGTTTCAATTTTCTTTCAATCAGATCGAATGTCCAGACAATGAAATAAGGCTTGAATAAACTATAGATAACGATCGAGATGGGAATACCAAGCATTCCCATTCCCCAAACTAGTATGAATAAATTTATCCCATCTAGATTAGATGGAATTGAATCGAGTACTCTACCTTTCGACATGATCGAAAATGTCCAAATACAAAAGGTACCCAAGCTAATTATTGGCATGAGCACATTGCGCCATCCTCGATCGAGTGCTGCCGATTGAGATAATGTTCCGCGCTGAAAAGTGAGCTGTTGGGATGTCGATTGAACTAATTGTAATTCTAATTCTCGATCGAGATGATGAGAGAGGATTCGCATTAACTGAATTCCCTTTGACGAATTCACATTCGAGCAGTATCTACCTGTATATATTGCCCAAATCGATCGAGTTATTAACTGGGAATATCTCGATCGGCAAATATTAGTTCTCCACCACCATCGATCGTGGTTTCAATCACCATTGCATCAGTTCGATCGATCCGCAATGGTTTTTCGCAACCAGCTAAATATAATTGAAAATATTCGGGCGATGGCTCTGGGATTAATGCGATAAAACGGTTACGATCGAAGATCTTGCCTGAAGGTAATTTGAGAATATCGATCGTCATTTCGATTTATTTTTACTACCCACACCGACTCCTTTAACTGCGGCTAATTGAGTGCGATAGATATGTACTTCGTCTGTCAATCCAGGAATACCTGGAATATTACTACCATAGAGTTTAAAGCCCTGCCCGATCGATTTAGTTAACACCTCAGAGGCGAAACCTTGATAATAGATCGGCACGGGACGATTGCTATGATTGCCCCAACCGTATTTACCAGTTTCGGGTAACTCTTTGCCATCATTGTCTTTGGCAACGACTGGTTGTGAACCCCAATAGTGTCCGGCATCTACAGCGGTATCGACATCTGTCAGCCCTTTGGCACCCTGTTGCCGCAACCGAGCGGGGAAATCATCATTGAGAGTGAGATAATGGTCGTGGTCGGCGGTGACGATGAGCTGATTGCGTTCCCAACCACCGTGAGCTTTAATCCAGTTAATAACCGTTCCGACAGATCGATCGAAATCTAAGGTCGTACCGATTAAATTATCCATACTATTATCGTGGGCAGCCCAATCGATATCTCCACCTTCAATCATCAACCAGAAACCTTTGTTGTTTTTATCCAATACGGTTAAAGCAGCTTGAGTGAGATCGTTGAGCGTTGGATTTTCATTCCGTTCGCGTTGGATAAATTGAGCATCGGTTTCACCAAACGACAGCGGACGAGTGGTATCCGGTTTTAATCCTCGCGTTGCATGCACGGAGGACATATCAAACCCGGTGGTACTATAGTCCCGCTTTGCCGAACTGACGGGGAGATTACCATTTTGTCCCCTTGCGCCGTAGATCCCCAATAATCTTTCACCTCGATCGAGATTAATTTTAGCCGCCATCTGGGCTAATTTTTGGGCAGCATTGGCACCACGTTCGAGGAAGGTATATTGATAGATATTCTTGTTGGGTTTAGTACTGAGTTCTTGATAGGTAGTCTCGCTGATGTAGGTGTGATTTGGTTCTACGCCAGTGGGGAGCGGTTGTTTAACATTGGATGAAGGATGTCCGCCACCCAAGAGGACTACAGGTTGATAAATGCGGAGTTGCTGTTGCAGAATATTATCGATCGCCGATGCGCCTGAAGCGTTGACATCGTATTTAGTGCGCCGATTGACATTGGCGGAAGCTGCGCCAGGAGTGGCATGATCGATCGGGACTGAGGTCACTAATCCGGTCGATTTACCTGCTAGCGCTGCGGTTTCGAGGATCGTCGTCAGGGCATGTTCGTAGATATCGACACCGATCGCATTATTATAGCTTTTCACGCCTGTGTAGAGGGCGGTGGCGGTATTGGCAGAGTCGGGATAGCTGGCTTTGATATATTCTTTGTCGGTACCAGGAGTCCACGGGTTAGGGCCACCCCGCAGCGGATCGTAACCGACTAAATTTCCCTTGACTGGGGTCGATGGTGGTGTGTCATCCTGTTTGCCAGACTGACCGGGATTGAAAGTAGGATTGAATTTGAAGTTGGGGCGCAAATCGCTAGCACCTGTGAGCTGCTGGGTATCATCTAGGGCACTGCGATCGCTACTATATCTACCCGTACTATCGGCAATTGTCGTCCCATAAGTGGTACCGAGGGCATAACCTGTGAGGGTTTGCATATTCAGTCCAGCACCCCGTCCTTGGGTATAAAAATCTTTGAGCGAGCGACCAGAGTTACCTCGATCGATCTGATTTTTAATGGCGGCTGCTCTAGCCATTTCCCAGCCCATCCCATCACCAATCATTAAAATCGTATTGAATTGGGTTGAGGGTTTCGGCGATTGGCGCGACCAAGTGGGAGTGATGGTGACAACTAAAAATAGGGTAATTAGCCCGATCGTCAACCACTTATTCGAGATTCGGTGGAGATAATTCACGCTCTAAATCTAACAATGTGGATATCCGCCGTGCAACTGCGGTTAGTATTTGTATAGTTTACAACGTCAGATCCGATCCTCGGTGTAATAGATTTTCCGGTAGTATCGATCGATAATTTAATTTAATATTTAATTAACCTTAACCAAAATCTGCCCCAACCGATCGCCACGATTACATTCGATCGAATATAAAACCCCCCACCAGAGAGCAACCAAGCTTGTCTTTCCAGTGAACAAGGTTCATAAGTGGAGTCAGTTCGTGTACCCAGATAACCGTTTCGAGATCGGTAATAAACTAACCATCTACGACTGCACAAGCCACGATCGCAAATTCTTCTTCGCTACCGATTTTGACAAATTTCTCTACCTGCTCAAATCCTAACTGCTCCCACACTCGTTGTGCCCGCTTGTTGAACTCCGCTATTGTTACCCGCAACTGCTGCGCCCTATATTGATTCGCTCCGTACCTCACCACGGCTTGAGCATACTGCTTTCCACGTCCTCGACCGACTAAATCTGGTCGTATTCCCATACCGATGTCAAGGGCCTCACTGCTGTAATCTCCACCGAGTACTTGACCATCTGATCCGAAAGAGCAATAGCCTTCGAGTTCTCCTTGCAGATTCAAAATCGCATAAAAGGCGTTTTTCGAGTCAAGCAGATAGTACAAGTCATCTTGGATAGTATCGGTATCAAAATTGTAGTAGTCATATGGGGAAGTGTAGCGCCAGTTAAGGATCGCCAATGCGTGTTCTTTCTCAAGTTGTCGAAATTTAAAGCTCACCTCAACTTTCCTTAAAGCTGTTTGTGGATTGAAAAATTCCTTCTCGCAGCATTGCGGTATCACGTTCGCGATTACCGGACTGAGATAGTTCAGACTAGCAACTAGTATATTCGAAAGTTCCGGTGCATCGCAGTTGTTAGCCATTTTCCACCAAAGTGCCTATTTCATCCCACACGAACCAATACGTTGGAACTACACTGCCATCTGGCGCATTCCACACACCATTTTCTGCGTTACGTGCTCCCAGCAAATTATAGAACGCTTGTGCTTTAACATTATCTTGGTTTACCAATAGACACATGCCTTGATGGGAGCATCCCACTTTTTATTTAGCGATCGCAAATTAACCCGTTAAGGTAAGCACAGCGGTGTGCTAATACTTGAGGAACATTTTCAGCTTTCCACTGCGCCCCAGAGATTTTAGTACGGCGATCGATGATAATATTCCATACCCCGTCATGACCATCACCTAAGCAAGTAACAACTGGTGCTAACTTTTGACTATTTACCCAATTAATAATCACCTCGTTTTTTTGGAATGATGATGCAATTTTTTGCTGTTGATGCAGTACTGTTGCTTTGTATCCTTTCCAGCTACACACCTCTCCCTTTGAGGTTCTAACTCGAATATTTCCCCGTCTACACTCAATTCTGTCACAGGTGTCTCAGCTTGAGGTAATTCAAATTCTTGTCGGTGAATTAACCTCTGTTGGGCACTGCTTATTGAAAGCAAGCGCAGCTGATTTAAATAAGTCTTGCTTATTGCAGTCTTGTTTTCAGTTAAACCTATGTCTGAACAGCATTTATGACCATCACTATTCCATTTTTACACTCAATTTAAGCCAGTAGAACATTAAAAGTTTATCCAAAAGTTGAGGTTAAGCAGAAG
>JBJOOY010000473.1:0-4844 GCA_046051065.1 Cyanobacteriota bacterium | reverse complement strand
AATCGCATTTGATGTAGTCATTGACAATACCATAATGCCGAGTAACCAAGGTAATCGATTTTTTAATTTCGTCCAAGATGGGGAAAGTGAAGAGTCTTCCCCGACGACACCAGCGAGTCGTTGGATATCTTCGGTGGCTTCTTCTTCTAAAATATCAATGACATCATCGATCGTGACAATCCCGACTAAGCGATCCTCACGATCGACTACTGGTACGGCAATCAAGTCATATCGTTGCATGGTACGGGCTACATCTGCTTGGTGCGTTTCGGTATAAACTTTAATCACTCGATCGCTAGCAATATCAGTTATCAGTGTATCGGGGAGAGTAAAGATCAATTGACGCAGGGATACCACCTGCATTAACTTGCGGCTATCGTCAGTGACATAGGCGTAGTACACCGTTTCTTTATCTCGATCGCTCTGTCTCATTTTGGACAAAGCTTCACCTACCGTCAAACCCTGTCGCAGCCGCACGTATTCTGTCGTCATCACCCGTCCAGCGGTACCTTCGGGATAGCCGATAATCGTTGTGGTGGCTCGACGCTCTGCCGAACTTAATTGTGGTAATAATCGCTTGACTACCCCCGCAGGTAATTCATCGAATAATGCGACTCGATCGTCGGGACTCATTGCTTCGATAATCTGCGAAACTTGAGTAGTATGGAGCGCCTCGATCAATTCCTCTTGGATCTCAGTCGGGAGATATTCAAAGACATCGATCGCACAATCTTTATTTAGTAGACGAAAAGAGATCGCACGTTGTTCTGCGGGTAATTCACTAATATAATCACCAACATCTACCGCAGGGAGATAATTTAGTTCCGACTTTAGTTGATTTAAATTTGTAACTTCAGATAATTGCAAACCTTCTCGAGTGAGCATCAGACCTCCTAGCCTCCTCCCTCTGGGAGACTAGCTCATCAGATTAGAGAAAGTTGTGATTGTGGGCAGATGGACCATAGTCCATAAAATACATAGAAATTAGTACCGGGATGATTGAGTTAGAAGATCGGCTTCCTTCATCCTAGCCCCAGGAGTGCACAGATCGCAATCATAAGTTTTGAAAATGGGCACAGGGGAAGACGAGCGTTCCGATCCTCTCTATCCCCCTACTCCCTATCAAATGGTTCGATCGGTTAGAAATTACCGTCTATCTGGCTAAAAATACTACAATGGTAACGCTCGACATCTAAATCAAGTATGCCCTTGTCTCAACTGCAACTTCCTGCCGATCTTAACTATGCACTGGTACATGAATGGTTGACACCCCGAGCAACAGGGGGATCGGAATTGGTAGTGCAAGAAATTTTGAGATGCATCGATGCAGATCTCTATGCTTTGATTGATTTTGAATCGACTAATCCTGATAGTTATCTACATCAAAGACAAATTGGCACCACTTTCTTACAACATTTACCTGGAGCGAAAAGCGGCGTTCAAAAATATTTACCCTTAATGCCACTGGCGATCGAGCAATTAGATTTACGGCAATATGATGTAATTTTATCCTCTTCCCATGCTGTTGCCAAAGGTGTATTAGCAACTCCCCAGCAATTGCATCTGTGCTACTGTCATACGCCGATGCGTTATGCCTGGGATTTAACTTTTGACTACTTACATCAAAGCCGACTCGGACACGGTCTACCTGGCATCTTAACGCGCTATTTGTTACATCGGATCCGGCAGTGGGATGTGTTGTCAGCCAATCGTGTCGACCATTTTATTGCTAATTCTCGCTTTACTGCCCAACGAATTTGGCGCTGCTACCGTCGGCAGGCAGATGTAATATATCCTCCAGTCAATATCAGTAGATTTACTTGCAATTCAGATAAAGAGGACTTTTATTTGACTGTCTGTCGCCTGGTCGGCTATAAACAAGTAGCCCCGATCGTCGAAGCATTCAATCAAAATGGTAAAAATCTGGTCGTCATTGGTACAGGAGCAGAATTGGCCCGATTGCAACAAATTGCCAAATCTAACGTCAGAATCTTAGGCTATCAATCTAACTCTGTCGTCCAAGACTACTTATCTCGCGCCAGAGCCTTTGTCTATGCAGCCTGCGAAGATTTTGGTATTGTGTTGGTAGAAGCCCAAGCCTGTGGTACACCTGTGATTGCCTATGGCGTTGGTGGGGCAGCCGAAACTGTCCTAGATATCCGAAATTACCCCGATTGTGGCACAGGCATTCTGTTTCCGACTCAAACTACAGCAGCAATTATGGCTGCTATTGCTACGTTTGAAACTTATCATCAGCAGTTTCAGCCCGCACAAATCCGCATCCATGCTGAGAAATTTGCTGATTCAGTATTTCGATCGCAATACCTGAATTTACTCGATCGCTACTATCATCAGTGGAGATCGGGAACTTCAAATAAGCATGGTGGAGTCTAGCTAACTTAATCAAGTGTGGGCAAAAATATATAGATGAGATAGATCTTGTCTGTGTAATCTTGGTAATATTTAGTGATAGAGTGAAATTGAGGAGTAAAATGACCGCAACCAGTCAACCTATTGCTGCAAAAACATCTATTAGGTCGATCGCTCAACAGCGATCGTTATCCAGTAGTAAATCCAGTGATATCGCCAAACGGGTATTTGATATCGTTTTCTCGCTGTTAGTATTAATCGTCTGCGCCCCAGTCTATCTAGTGCTGGCAATGGCAATTGCTTATACTTCATCAGGCTCGGTTTTTTACATCCAAGAACGAGTTGGCAAAAATTATCGACGCTTTGGCTGTATCAAGTTTCGGACAATGATCCCCAATGCCGATCGATTGTTGGATCAAATGATGGCAGAATCAGAGGATCTCCGTCAGGAATTTTCAGAAAATTTTAAGCTCAAGCAAGATCCCCGGATTACCAAAATTGGTAAATTACTGCGGATGACTAATTTAGATGAATTTCCCCAATTTATCAATGTGCTCAAAGGAGAGATGAGTGTCGTCGGACCTCGTCCGCTAGTACCAGAAGAAATCGAACGTTATGGTACGGCGATCGATCGGATCCTCACCATTAGTCCTGGTGTAACTGGTTTATGGCAAGTTTCTGGTCGTAACGATATTCCTTATGCCGATCGAATTCGGATTGATGTCAGATATGTCAAACGGCGTAATTTGTGGTTGGATTTGCAGATCGTACTCAAAACCATTTATTTAATGGCCATGCCTAACAAGAATGGTGCCTATTAACAAGATACCCAGAATTTTCATCGATCTTAACATCCACCAAATGGCGTAATTTTTAGTTGGATTGGCACCGATCGTTAGCGTAGCCTCTCTGAAAGAGAATCGACACCAGATTACTTAATGTTCATACCAAAAATCAGGGTGATTAATCATCGACTGAGGCTTAAATTTAGCAATTATTTTCGATCGGGAAAGATGAGCACTGCCAAGTGAGACAAGGGGGATTCAAACTAATGCTATGAGTTACTCGCAAAATTACCAACCAGCCATAAGTCGATCGAATATAAATTTCAACCTTTAGCCGCTAGAATGTATCATTGCATTAGCTCCGAATCGATTTATAGATATTAGATAGATGACAGAAATCAAACGCGCATTAATTACCGGCATCACCGGACAAGATGGCTCCTATCTGGCTGAATTACTCCTGTCCAAAGGCTACGAAGTTCATGGTATTATCCGACGGACATCGACATTTAATACTGATAGAATCGAACATTTATACCAAGATCCGCATACGCCAGGAGCCAAACTCTTTCTCCATTATGGTGATTTAGCCGATGGTGTGACATTGCGTCGTCTCTTAGAACTCGTTCAACCCCAAGAAATCTATAACCTAGGTGCCCAATCCCACGTTCGCGTTAGCTTTGATGCGCCTGAATATACAGTCGATACAGTAGCAATGGGCGCACTCCGCCTGCTCGAAGCCATCCGCGACTACGAACAACGTACCAAACTCCAAGTCCGCTATTATCAAGCTGGATCCTCGGAAATGTACGGTTTGGTACAGGAAGTCCCTCAATCCGAAACAACCCCCTTCTATCCTCGTAGTCCTTACGCCTGCGGCAAACTGTTCGCTCACTGGCAAACCATCAATTACCGCGAATCTTATAACATCTTTGGGTGTAACGGGATTTTGTTCAATCACGAATCTCCCCGTCGCGGTGAAACCTTCGTCACTCGCAAAATTACTCGCGCGATCGCCAGAATCGTAGCCAAACAACAAGATAAACTCTATTTAGGTAATCTCGAATCTAAACGCGATTGGGGTTATGCCAAAGATTATGTGGTGGCGATGTGGTTGATGCTCCAACAGGATCGACCCGATGATTATGTGATTGCAACTGGTGAAACTCATGCCATCCATGAATTCCTCACGATCGCTTTCGATTATGTCAATTTAAATTGGAAAGATTACGTTGAATTCGATTCTCGCTATCTCCGTCCTGCTGAAGTAGAATTACTCATCGGCGATCCCACCAAAGCAAAACAAAAACTCGGCTGGAAACCATCTGTTACCTTCACTGAATTAGTCCATCTGATGGTAGACACAGATCTTCAGGCTCTCAATCTCAAATCGCCCAATTATCATGGTGAAGATCCATTACCCGATGTGGCGATCGTTCGTCAAGCATTAGCAACTATGCACGATTAACAAAGCGATCTCACACAGATAATTCCCCCTTCACTCAGGGGGAATTCAGCAGATATCTGTCTTTTTAAATATTGTAAATCGATCGAAAAAATACTGTTACCTGCCCGTTCGCTCATTTTTACATCCCTGATTTAATTAAACAAAATCTATATTTTGCAATGGTTTCAGCTCTCAAAGGAAATAGTCATCTCTTTGTTTCATTTGTAACTTTAAGTACTAAT
>JBJOOY010000472.1:0-5053 GCA_046051065.1 Cyanobacteriota bacterium | reverse complement strand
AGCACTGACAAAAGTCCGATCTGCATAAGCTACAAGCCTCTACCAGTAAAAGTTTTAGCCTTCGATCGAGTTTGTTTATGACATCTCGCCTGAAATGCATGTCAGCAGACAATTTCAGGCTTTGTAAGTCAAGTTTTATCAGTCAACTAGCGAGGTATGTATTAGGTGACCATGATAATATTACACCATTTTGGTGTAGATAACACACCAAAAACCACAATATTTATAGCAAATAAAAAACTCTCCGATCTCAAAATCGGAGAGTATAGATTTGTTTAACGAATGGTCGATCTCTCTTAATTGCTTTACTCGATCTATCATTAAATAGGCTTCAATTACCCGCCGATCGTTTTGGACTACATTCTGCGTACCATCAATGAGATTGGCACCTTGAGCTAGTGTACCTACACTCGATCGCATTCTTGGTATTACTGCGGATGTCGAACGTTTTATGTATACACGGTAGCCTAATAACTGAGAGATTTTCGAGATTTAAATCTACCAATTGTAGGTTCGGGAACAGTGGAGGGTAGAATAGTGGTCGAAGAGTGCTAACATCGAGCATAAATGTCGAGATTGTAATTATGCCGATTTTATGACTGACGATTTCTCTTGATATCTAAATAGTTAGCTTTTAAAGTTGTATGGATCGATCTTCCTCCCGCAATAACTTTTTAGACATCTTACACGATGCAAATGCGATCGCGATCCTAATTTCGCTCGGTTTACATGCGGCGATCGGTGTATATATATTACCCCTATTGAGCCAATTACCACAACCCGAGCAAAAGACTGAAACTAGCACTGTCAAGGTAGTACAGCTTACGCCTAGCGAAAGTCAACGCATTCCCCAAGCACCTAAACCGATTGCTACTCCAACCCCATCACAGCAGGTTTTACCCCCTGTATATCGACCAACTATTCCCGTACCCCCCGCTACACCCCAAATCTCGACAGCACCCAAAACTATCCCCATCTCTCCAGTCAGAATTCCATCGCCAGGGAAGAGTAATACACCGCCTCAAGGAAAGAAAAGTCAGCAAGTAATCCGTCAACCACAGCCGCAAGCACCATCATTCGATCCCGATAATACCTTCAATTCTCCGATCTCCCAGCCGAGCCCTAAACCCAGCACACCCCCCCAACGCCAGAATACTAGCAAAGCAACACCACAACCGCCTGTTAAACCGATCGAAAAACCGATCGAGCCAGTCAAGCCTACCCCAGCAGCAATTAAACCACAACCGTTACCGCCAACCGATAATGATGGCGAAGATAATCCACCTCCAGATCTACCCGATTCTGAATCAGAGACGACGGATAAGACTGCAACTCAGCCACAATCAACCCCACAGTCTTCAGGCTCGCCTAACCCAACGCCCACAGATCGATCGTCACCTCAGTCATCTAGTAGTAATCCGGGAAATGGTCAAGGCAACAGTGTGTATGGTACCCCCACCCAAACCCAAGCAGCTATCGATCGATTGAAAAAATATATCAAAGATAACCCTGGAATTCAGCCATATCCGCCAAAAATGTTATCGCGGCCATATCCCCCAGGAGCACCTTGTACTGATGTTAAACAACCACCATTTATTGTCTTAATGGTCGCCTTTGGCAAATTACCTGACAATCCAGAAAGCGCCCAAGAGAATAATGTTTTGGGTACCATGACTGCACCCTCGATCGATCGACCCTATGTCGCCGCAGATAACGACACCCCAGCCAATCGAAAACTATCTGCTCTTGCTGCGGATACTGCCTTAACTGAGGCAAATACCGCAGACAAAAACCGTCCAGATGCGGACAAAGGTAAGCCAGTTTTATATCAATATCGCGTCCAATTCGATCCAGCGAGTTGTAAAAATTAGCGAAAATAAGTTATTTTAGTAAGCTGTTCGACCCTAGCGATTATGACCCAGCTCACTGCTAATTTAATTGAAATTTTTTCGGCGATTCAAGGTGAGGGAATAAATGTAGGTACGCGGCAAATTTTTATCCGCTTTGGGGGGTGCGATTTGCGCTGTCACTATTGTGATAGCGAGCATACTTGGCAAAAGCAACCAACTTGTCAAATCGAACAGACACCAGGACAACGAGATTTCACGACCCATTTTAACCCGATCGAGTTATCAGATCTGCTCGCTTGGGTAACGCAACAACATCAACCTCACCTCCACGACAGTATCAGTATTACTGGTGGAGAGCCGCTGTTACATGCGCCATTTTTAGCACAATTTTTACCTCAAGTTAAGGAATTAATCCATCTTCCCATCTATTTGGAAACAGGTGGACATCGCCCGCAACAATTAATGCAGATCTTACCTTACTTGGATCTAGTCGGTATGGATATCAAGTTGCCGAGTGTGAGCGGAGAAAATTACTGGCAACAACACCAGCAATTTCTGCAAATTTGTTATGATGCCCAGGTAGATGTGTTTATAAAAATTATTATTTCTCAAACTACTAATCCTGCTGAGCTTCAACAAGCTGCTCGATTAATTGCAGACATAACCGATCGAGTTATTGTTTTTTTACAACCAATGACTGCCCTAGAGCAACCCCACACAAATGCCCAACTGACAGCCCCAACCCCAGCTCAAGTATTAGCATGGCAAGCCTCAATGAAAGAATATTTACCTCACATTCGAGTTGTTCCCCAAACTCATAAAATGATTAAACAGTTATAGCTGTTATTCTGTCCAACATCAGACTATAGAATTTCCTCTGTGTACCTCTGTGATTAATACACACTCTCATCGCAGCAAAAAATCTTCGATCTTAGAGTGGGAAGGGAGTAACTTGCATAATCTTTAGATCCTCAACCCAAGCTACTATTGATTAGTCACTACAAATCGATCGATCGCATATGCTCCAACTCAATCGCTATCAATGGACTGTATTATTTGCCGCTTGGTTAGGCTGGGGATTTGATATTTTCGATGGATTATTATTCAACTATGTTGCCCCTAATTGTATCCCGACACTGCTTGGATTTCATCTGCCGATCGATCCCACGAATGTCAAATTAATCCTGCAAGCTAAACAACAAACTATTTATTGGACTGGTTTAATCACCTCGATTTTGCTGATTGGTTGGGCTGTAGGTGGAATTGTGTTTGGGTATATTTGCGATCGAATCGGTCGGACGAAAACATTGCTAATTACCATGTTATTGTATGCGATTGGTACCTTTAGTTGTGCCTTTGCGCCGAATATTGAAGTACTAGTTCTGTGTCGCATCGTTGCTAGTTTGGGTATCGGTGGTGAATGGGCGGCTGGTGCGGCAATGGTGGCTGAAGTCGTCCCCGATAAATCGCGGGTAGAAGCAGGTGCGCTACTCTATACCTCGGCACCGATGGGATTGTTTCTAGCAACCTTTGTTAACGACCAAATTGCCAGAGTAATTCTACCCGGTAGCCCCGAGACTTCCTGGCGATACGTGTTTCTATGTGGATTAATTCCGGCAGTTATTGCCTTTATCGTCCGCATATTTATCAAAGAACCCGAAGCCTGGGAATCAGAAGCTGCCAAAGGAAATCCGCCCAAGTTAGGCGAATTATTTAGCCCAGAAAATCGTCGAATTACCCTCAGTGGTTTTTTAATGGCAGTTATTGCCCTATTAACCTGGTGGAGTCTGAATGCATTTATTCCTGTTGTTGCTACCGAATTAGCCAAATTGGGAATTAAAGGTCAGGGTTTAACCGATCCTAAGCTAATTCAAGTAAATATTGAAACCTGGAAAACATCAATTACGTATGCTTTTAATGCTGGCGGATTAATCGGGACTTTACTAACTATTCCAGCTGCTAAATATCTAGGTAGAAAGTGGATGTTTGGGATCTATTTCGGTCTATCTAGTGCCTCATTAATTTTAGCCTTTGGCTCGAAGATGCCCGCCGAGTTAGATTTATGGAAGTGGTTATATTTTGCGATCGGGTTAACTGTATTTGGTGTGTTTGGCTCCTTTACTTATTATCTACCCGAACTCTTCCCTACTCGTTTACGCGGGACGGGATCGGGATTTTGCTATAATGCTGGTAGACTAATTACAGCGATCGGCCCCTTTATTGTTGGAGGTGTCGCATCTCGATCGGCAAACCCGCTAGAAACTGCCTTACAACTGTTATTTTTTGTGGGATTTATCCCCCTCTTAGGTATTATTGTAATGCCCTTAATCATCGAAACAAAGAATCGTAAATTAATTGCAGAGTAAGGTATTATCGATCGAAGCTGGTACCAATCCTTCACTCGATCAATTATCCAGATAATTACTAAACTAAGGTAAATTATGAATACAATCGATACGATCGTGCAGGAACTTAAGCAAATACCTGAACCGATTCAACTGAGTGTGTTGAATTTTATCCGTTCTCTTAGTAGTAATCTTGCCGTCTTACGTTCTACAGAGATTGGGGTGGGATCGAGTTTACAAAAACATTATCCGTTGCGGGGGATGCCTATTCACATCGCACCTGATTTTGACGAGCCGATGACAGATCTGTGGGATGCTTTGGGTGAATGATTATTATCGATACCCATGTTTTATTATGGCTTTTACACGATCCGACCCAATTATCGAATTTAGCACGAGAACATATCGAGCTAGAAGAACCTCAAAATGGCATCTTAGTTTCAGCAATTTCAATATGGGAGATAGCTGTAAAATCTAGTACTGGTAAATTATTATTGCCATTACCAATCGATGATTGGTACGAACTGGCGAAAACACATTCAGGGTTAGTAATAGAATCTTTAAATCCACTTGATGCGATCTCCAGTACTAAACTACCTGGAGACTTCCATAAAGATCCTGCCGATCGAATTATTGTCGCAATCGCAAGGAGATACAATTTATCTCTAATTACCTGTGACAATAACATCCTAAATTATCCTCATGTAAAAACTATTTGGTAAATACAAAGATATGCGGCTTTTCATCGATACTAATATTCTGCTATCTTTTTATTCCCTCAATCAGGAAGACCTATCTGAATTAAATAAACTAATCGACGCGATCGAGCGAAAACAAATTACACTACTATTAACCGAT
>JBJOOY010000471.1:0-3447 GCA_046051065.1 Cyanobacteriota bacterium | reverse complement strand
AAGATGATGTATTCGGATTTAATGTCCTAGTCGGCGGTTTCTTTTCTGGGAAACGGTGCGATGCAGCAATACCGATGAATGTCTGGATCCAACCTGAAGAAGTTGTCGAGTTTAGTTTAGCGATCTTACGTCTATTTCGCGACCATGGGCTACGGGCAAATCGGATGAAATCACGCTTGATGTTTTTGATCGATGAATGGGGAATTGAAAAATTCCGCACCGAAGCAGAAAAAGTCTATGGCAAAGTTTTAGCAGCTGCGGCACCTAAAGATGAAATCGAGTGGGAAAAACGCGACCATATTGGTATTTATCCCCAAAAACAAGCTGGCTTGAATTATGTTGGCTTGCATGTACCCGTGGGATTTATGCTAGCCAAAGATTTCTTTGAATTAGCCCGCTTAGCCGAAGTATACGGAACTAGCGAATTGCGGTTTACTGTCGAACAAAATATCATCATTCCCCATGTTGCCGATGCCAAATTAGCAATATTACTCAGCGAGCCAATCTTACAAAAATTTCAATTCCAGCCCGGAAATTTGAGTCGTGCAGTTGTATCTTGTACTGGGGCTCAATTCTGTAACTTCGCACTGATTGAAACCAAACAGTATGCAGTGTCAGTAATTGATGCCGTAGCCGCTAAAGTTGCCGTGCCTAAGCCAGTGAGAATTCATTGGACTGGTTGTCCTAATTCTTGCGGACAACCTCAAGTTGCTGATATCGGCTTGATGGGTGCCAAAGGCAGAAAAGATGGGAAGGTCGTTGATGCTGTAGACATCTTTATGGGTGGTACCGTTGGCAAAGATGCACAGCTCGGTGAAAAGGTGATGAAAGGAATTCCACTAACAGATTTAGATGCTGTTTTGGTTGATTTATTGACTGAGAACTTTGGGGCAAAACCAATAGCTTAGTTCGATAATAATCCTGACTTCATGATTGTTCCAGATAAATATCATGAGGCATCAATTCAATGATGCCTCATTTTTATGTCTGAAAATTAAGACTCATAATTAGAACAAAAAGATTACAAATATGACAAGGATATGCCTATGAATCAGCCTCTGCTGTGATGGCATATGCGAAAAGAACTTTTGAAAAAGCGATCGCTAAATGACACCTCTCAAGGACAGCTTAAGTTGGTAATTGCCATCGTTCTAATTCATAACTGGCAAGTTTCGACACGAGTGGCTCCGCTAGAGTAAAACAACTACCACAACCACAAACACTCGTAGCTTGAGGATTTTCAAATCGAAAACTACCACCCATCAAATCCTCTGAGTAGTCTAGTTTGAGTCGATCGAGATATTCTAATTGTTGGCGATCGATCGCCAAAGAAATACCATTTATTTCATGGATACTATCTCGATCGTCGATCGAGTCGGTTAGATCGATCGTATAGTAAAAATCCTTACAGCCGCCAGCAGCTAACCCAATCCGAAATTTACGATCGAGTTGTTTGCGGACTTTTTGTACTCTCTTAATTTCTGAAATTGCTGCTTTACTAATTTCAATCACGATCGAGTGGCTCTCCTGGGTTTATGGGGAAAAATGTAGCGATAGCGGATTTTGCCCATCTACTTAATTTTAACTTTTACCTAATTTTTACTATTAGATTGACTGAAATTGTACTGTCAATAGTCAGACAGAAAGAGATGAAACCATTATCATGATAAGCTTGGATTATTAAAATTAGCTTCGCCAATTTCAATCAGCCAAACTTATCACCATAACTATGGCAGAGCGCTATTATATATTCACTAGACACTAGCCACTAACTATGATTTCTAGCATAGTCATCTTCAAACCGGACGATATCATCTTCACCTAAATACTCACCATTTTGGACTTCAATAATCACCAGCGGAATTACGCCCGGGTTTTCTAGCCGATGTTTGGTACAAGCAGGTACATAGGTAGATTGATTGCTATGAAGAATCTCTTCTTTCCCATCGCAAGTTACCATTGCTGTTCCACACACAACAATCCAGTGTTCGCTACGATGGTAATGCATTTGGAGACTGAGTCTATGTCCTGGCTTGACTTCAATCCGCTTAATTTTATGTCCTCGCCCTTCTTCCAAGATGGTAAAGGAACCCCAAGGGCGTAACTCTGTAGCAGCAATTGGATTTTCAATAGGGTCTGGGACAAATGCAACGCTTGTGCTTGGTGTTTTAGTCATAGGAATGAGAGTAATTAAGATGGTGGAACTGTGTCGCTAAGATCGATCGACTAATTCTGTAGACACTCTAACAAAATAATGAAGGAATATTTGGTTTGCGATCGGATCGATGGCGCGATCTCGATCTACGAGCATTTGATGGCGGTGTTGAGATCGATCCCTTGCTTGTGTTGTAGTAAATACTCAGTCAATCGAGTTTGAGATTATGGCTGAAGTTCAGCTATTTGTCTTAGTTTGAAACTAACAAACGTGGTGTAATATTCACATGATACGAGCCATTCTGACACTCACGCGCTTATTTCGTCAAGTATTTTTTTGTAACTTAAGTATATTATGTCGCCAATTGGTGAGATCGGTCAACAAAAATAAATCGGCTCTCCCGTACTTATGGTGACAAGCAGGGCTTATTGAAATCTGCGAAGCTGATTTTAATAAGCCTTGGATCGAGCGACTAATTTAATAGTCAGATAAATGGCGGATGTCGGCAGCGATTTAGTTGAGCTATATTGAACACACGAGCTTAGTTATGCTGATTAATTTGAGAAAACTAATGTTCAACAATATTTTTTTAGTAGTGATAGTTTAATGTTTGGACTCCATTACTAAGGGAAATCGGGGTTTTAAATTTGAATGCCGATCGTCATTAAGTTGATGATTGGTATTTTTTTGTTTGTTTCCATAGCTGAAATTAACCGATCCTGAAGCTACAACCAGAATTTTTATCGGTTCGATCCGATCGACCGATCGGGCTATACATATTGTCAGGTCGAGAGATGGTCATAATGGCAGGCGATCGACTAACTATTAATTAGTCGATCGCCTGCCTAAGTTTTAGCTATTTATCAAAATCAACCTAACTATCACCAGATTCACCACAATCTAATCGCTACTTTGTCGATATTGTTCGATAAAATCTTGCACTTGTTGGCGGTATTCGCGCAGAGTTTCATGCACCCAATTGCGATCGTTCCCGTTGACATAAATATGTACCAAAGGTTCGCCAGCATCTGGCAAAATCAGAATCCAACGATCGTCTTGATAATTGATGATTTTTACCCCATCTTCGGTATCTAAATACTCTGGCTGATGGGTTTCCAGAATATGTCGCATTAGACCCCCTTTTGCCGTCCAAGGACAGCGCAGCGAGTCAGTCCGATAGTAAACACGGGGAATTTCAGCACGAATACTACTCAAAGAACGATCTTGACAGGTGAGCATTTCAATTAGTTTAGCGATGCAGAACATGGCATCGAAGCCAGGATGAAATTCAG
>JBJOOY010000470.1:0-4139 GCA_046051065.1 Cyanobacteriota bacterium | reverse complement strand
GATCGAACTAAAGCGTTGGTGCAGACTAAAGACGGCACCAAAAAAGCTGTCAATTTGCCACCCAATGATAATCAACTGCTCGATATCCTGACAACTAACGTCAAGGGAAATATTTATGTTCTCCCGCAAAATGATGATAGTGTCTGGTTGCGACTCCTCAGCAGCTTATTCTTCCCAGTCTTATTATTGGTAGGTTTATTTTTACTGCTTCGCCGCGCTCAAGGTGGCCCTGGCAACCAAGCGATGAACTTTGGTAAGTCTAAAGCCCGCGTTCAAATGGAACCGCAAACTCAAATTACCTTTGGGGATGTAGCTGGAATCGACCAAGCTAAATTAGAACTGAATGAAGTTGTAGACTTCCTCAAAAATGCCGATCGCTTTACCGCCCTCGGTGCCAAAATTCCAAAAGGTGTCTTATTAGTCGGCCCTCCAGGTACGGGTAAAACTCTGCTCGCTCGTGCTGTCGCGGGTGAAGCTGGCGTACCATTCTTTAGTATTTCTGGTTCGGAATTCGTCGAAATGTTCGTTGGTGTGGGTGCATCCCGCGTCCGCGATTTGTTCGAGCAAGCTAAAGCTCAAGCTCCTTGTATCGTCTTCATCGATGAGATCGACGCAGTCGGTCGTCAACGGGGCGCAGGCATGGGTGGCGGTAACGATGAGCGCGAACAAACCCTGAACCAATTGCTGACCGAAATGGACGGATTTGAGGGCAATACGGGGATTATTATCATCGCGGCCACCAACCGTCCCGATGTCCTAGATTCAGCCTTACTACGTCCTGGTCGATTCGATCGCCAAGTGGTAGTAGATCGTCCTGATTACGCTGGTCGTCTAGAAATCCTCCACGTCCACGCTCGCGGTAAAACTCTTGCCAAAGATGTCGATCTCGAACGCATCTCCCGCCGGACACCTGGATTTACAGGTGCAGATTTAGCCAACCTGTTAAATGAAGCGGCAATTTTAGCCGCCCGTCGCAGCCTGACTGAAATCTCGATGGATGAAGTGAATGATGCGATCGATCGCGTCTTAGCTGGCCCTGAGAAGAAAGACCGCGTAATGACCGAGAAACGCAAAACACTCGTTGCTTATCATGAAGCTGGTCACGCCCTAGTTGGCGCTTTAATGCCCGACTACGACCCCGTGCAGAAGATTAGTATCATCCCGCGCGGTCGTGCTGGTGGTCTAACTTGGTTCACACCGAGTGAAGATCGGATGGAGTCTGGTTTATACAGTCGTTCTTACCTCCAAAACCAAATGGCGGTTGCCCTCGGCGGTCGGATTGCCGAAGAAATCATTTTCGGTGAGGAAGAAGTTACTACTGGTGCATCGAGCGATCTTCAACAGGTTGCGCGTGTAGCTCGTCAAATGGTGATGCGCTATGGGATGAGTGAGAAACTAGGGCCCGTTGCCCTCGGTCGTCAGCAAGGTAATATGTTCCTCGGGCGCGATATTGCCTCCGAACGGGACTTTTCTGAAGAAACTGCTGGTGTGATTGATGATGAAGTCAGTCAATTAGTTGCTGAAGCTTATCGTCGGGCGAAGGATGTCTTAATCGGCAATAAGCATGTTTTAGACAAGCTGGCCAATATGTTAGTTGACAAAGAAACTGTTGATTCGGAAGAACTTCAGGATTTACTTGCTACCAATGATGTGAAGATGGCCGCGATCGCGTAGTCAATTATATTTTCACAAGCTAAAATTAGCAACAGCCGACACCCAACTTCGATCGTGGGTATCGGCTGTTCCTGTAACGGTTGAGTGGTTAACTTTTGCAAATTGTTAGCATCTCATTACCACCAGGCTGGATCTCGTATTCAACTGGAACAATTCTGGCTTGATAGCCTATTTGTTCTACATGTTCGCATAATCGATCTAGATATGGAGATCGATCGAGCATTAATGTCAACAACGGAAAGATCCGTAACTCATTAGTATGTAGAAGCAATTTAGTCACGGTTTGACAGTGAAACTCCCAACTGAGTTGAGCCGAATAGAGTAATAGAAAGTGAGAGCATAAAATTAGATCGTAAGATTGGTTGCCGATCTCATTTGGTACTTCCCCAGCGATATATCTACCAGCACTTTTACCTGTATCATAATCCGCTAAAAATAGCTGAAGATCTAGTTCTCGATTACGGCGCAAGTCAGCCGGAGATTGATGAAACTTCCACACCCAATCTTGGGATGTATCCTCAACTTGTTTGATAATTCCATCGACACAATCATTAAATCTTTGTTTAATTTCTGCACCACTAAATTTATAAATCGGATCGATCGCGGTTACTCGATCGCCTAAACTGTGCATTTCCGCAGTAAAACTCGCAGGCCCTGCGCCAATATCTAAGATCTGACACTGAAGATCTTGATCGGTTAAATCGAACATCAATCGATATTCTGCCAACGTCCGCCCAAACGGGACAATACTATCTAATTTCATGCCCATAAGTTAGATGATAAATAGACAAGATAGTTGAAGTTAAGCGATCTTTATTATCTGCCAGGATGGTAATTAAAGTAAACTAATAAATTCTCCTGATTGAATTTATGTCGAGAGATGTAGAGACATTTTGTGAGATATATACCAGCAATTATATCAGTTGTTTTGCCACACTCAATTATAGTCTCTAAATCAATTAGATTATAACTAGCCCTTGTGCTTGGCAATACCCAATTTAGCTAGCTAGATTGACAATTATTACCGATGATATTACCCCCTTAACAACTTCCAGGAACTTATTGACTCTCAAACACTTCAAACAGAGTGTACCCTAGACCAAAATTCGCTCGATTGGTTTCAAAACTAAGTCATATGGCAAGCCCACACCCTCACACTAAATCTTTCCGTTTATACCGTTCGCTAATGTTGGGTATCATGGCTAGTTGCCTGAGTATTTTAGTTGGAATTGTTCCTGACCTTACCTTTGGGCAACCTCACCATATCTTTGCTAGTGCCGCACAGGCAGAAGATTTTAACGATACCGAACTGCGTAACTATGCTGCGGCACTGATGAAAATCGAACCTGCGCGTCAGTCAGCATTAGCTGAAGTTAGTAAAGCTAATGGTGGAACGTTGCCTAATTTAGTATGTAGTCAGCCGGATACAATGGAAGATTTAAATGCTGACGCAAAAACAATTTTTATCAATTACTGCGAAGAATGTAAAAAAATTGCAGCAGAGCGAGGGTTAACGATCGATAAGTTCAATCAAATTACTCAAGCTGTCCGCTCTACGCCAGAACTCAAGCAGCGGGTACAAAACTTTATGAATTAGCTCGAGATCGGCAATCGCTTGTCCCTTATAATTTAAAGTTAACAGCCAAGCGAAGAATTTACTGATAATGCCAACAACGACCACAGCGACATATATGACTGCTTTTCCACTCACTGCGGTCGTTGGACAAGAGGCGATTAAATTAGCATTACTGTTAACTGCTGTCGATCCTACTTTGGGTGGTGTAGCGATCGCGGGCGGTAGAGGTACGGCTAAATCAGTAATGGCACGGGCGATTCATTCGTTGTTGCCGCCGATCGAAATTGCGATCGGGGGCGTGAGTAATTGCGATCCAAATCGTCCGAGCGAGTGGGACGATCGATTATTAGCAGCACAGGCAAACCTCGATGCCGCAGTCGAGACGATGGTAATTCCGGCTCCATTTATCCAGATTCCCCTCGGTGTCACTGAAGATCGGTTATTAGGCTCTGTAGATTTAGATAAATCCGTCCAAGCAGGAGCAGCCGTATTTCAACCAGGATTATTAGCTCAAGCTCATCGTGGCGTATTATATATCGATGAAATTAATCTCCTCGACGACCAAATTGCCAATCTGTTACTGAGCGTGTTGACGGATGGTCGCAATCAGATCGAACGTGAGGGAATTAGTTTCCAACATCCCTGCAAACCTTTGCTGATTGCCACCTACAATCCCGAAGAAGGGCCGTTACGCGAACATTTGCTCGATCGAATTGCCATTTCGCTCTCGGCTGATGGAGCGCTGGAAATCGACCAGCGGGTGGAGGCTGTCGGACAAGCGATCGCCTATAGTGCCTCGCCGCAAAGTTTTCTCGCACAATATGCCGAAGAAGTCGATAATATCAAAACCCAAGTTCTCTTAGCGCGAGAATGGTTGAAAGATGTGCGA
>JBJOOY010000469.1:0-2763 GCA_046051065.1 Cyanobacteriota bacterium | reverse complement strand
CGCCCCGACAACGCTGACTTTGGCGATCGTTTCATCGACAAGTACCTCTCCACAACCCAATTTAGCTACCGAAGCTGCTAATACGCGTTTAGCATCTGCGGCATCTCCCTGGACGACAGTACAGGCAATATCCCGCGTCGGAATACCATTGACGATCGCGGTGCGTTGGGACTGGATGATCGTATCTACGCTAATATTATGCGCTGCCAACAGCCCAAATAACTCCGCCGCTAGTCCCGGACGATCGGGTACTTGGCGCACGGCTAATCGAGCTTGATTGAGATCGAGGGCAACCCCTCGCACTGGTGGGGCGGTGGATGGTGGGGCGGGTGCTAATTCGGTATGTGAAGTAGAAACTTTAAACTCCTGACACAATGCGGCGATCGCGCGATCGCAATCTCGATCGGGAATGACGCAACTAACCTTAATTTCCGAAGTCGAAATCATCTGAATATTTACGCCAGCATCAGCCAGCGTTTTAAACATCTGCGCGGCTACTCCAGGTCTACCAATCATCCCCGCCCCAGAAATGCTCACCTTGGCGATCTCACTTGCGACAAACACCTCGGTATTGCTGGGGTTCGATCGATCGTACAGGACGGGCGCGACGGCTTCTACGACCGCCTGGACGCGTTTGGTCATCTGTTGATTAACCGTAAAGGCAATGTCATTGGTATTGCCTTCATGAATGGACTGGACGATCAGATCTACATCCACACTTTCATGCGCCATCGCACCAAAGAATTGTCCGGCGATTCCCGCGCGATCGGGTACTCGTAAGATCGCAATTTTGGATTGATTGGCGGCAAATTCTACCGCATCTACAGGGCGAGCGATCTCTAATCCAGTGAGGGGGCGGGGTTGTGGTGTGGGTGAAACTACCCAAGTACCCGGCTCATCAGTCCAACTCGATCGCACTACTAATGGTACGCCATAATTTCTGGCAATTTCCACGGCGCGCGGATGCAATACCTTCGCCCCCAAACTGGCAAGTTCCAGCATCTCATCGGCGGTAATTTCTGTCAGTAACTGGGCTGCGGAGACGAGTCTGGGATCGGTAGTGAGGATTCCCGGTACGTCGGTATAAATTTCACAAGCACTCGCTCTGAGCGCCGCAGCTAAAGCCACTGCCGAGGTATCAGAACCACCTCTCCCGAGGGTAGTAATCTCGCGATCGATCGTCCCACTCACACCCTGAAATCCAGCCACAACGACTACTTTACCTTCCTTGAGATGGCGCTCGACTCGATCGGGATTAACCTCCAAAATTCGCGCGCGCGTATGTTCGGCTTCGGTAACGATCCCGACTTGAGCACCTGTGAGCGAGATGGCGGGTTGTCCCAATTCTTGAATCGCGATACTCAATAGGGCGATCGTCACTTGTTCGCCCGTCGCTAGTAACATATCCATTTCCCGACGCGAGGGATTGTCGGATAATTCTGTTGCTAATTTGACTAAACCATCGGTTGTTTTACCCATCGCCGAAACGACTACTACCAGTTCGTTTCCTGCCTTGACAGTTTCTACCACTCTGTGGGCGACTGCTTGGATTCGTTCTGCCGAACCCACTGAAGTGCCACCATATTTCTGTACGATTAATGCCATCGTTGTTTTACTATTACCTCGACCATTTCATCCCTGCATCCATCTAAACCGATCGGATCGCGATATGGATCTATCTCAATCAATAGCTTAGACGATCGGCTGACACATTGGTAAAAAAAGCAGCTCTAAACTTGCAATTATCAAAGGGTAGGATAGTAACTATCGATCTTGATGAACCTCAAAAGATCGATCCTACATCTACTGTTCCGATGCAACACGCTGGAATCCTAGAGACAGATCCAACGTTTGATGATTGGACAGCAAAACTAGCTGATATTCGGAGATCGGCTAATCAGATCGATGATGAAGCATGACACTCTATATTCTCGATACAGATCATCTGAGTTTGTATGGGCGCAATCATCTGGTGTTAATTGAACGGTTGAAAGTAGAGTCTATTAATTGGGAGTTCTACCCCAACTGGACAAAACTCAAAAGATGGCTGAAACTCGAAAACCTAGCTAGTAGCTAGGTTTGATGATATGCCAGGACGGAGATTTGAACTCCGGACACGAGGATTTTCAATCCTCTGCTCTACCAACTGAGCTATCCCGGCTTGCGTAAAATTTCGCAACTTGACTAATATAACAGATCCTCACTGCTCGCGCAAGTAAATTTTGCAAATCTCACAGTCGATTGTGTTCTAAAGTTTAGCAACAAACAGATCGCTTACACAGTCAAGCTTTGTCTTGTTGTCCGCCGCGTAAAGGCATTCCAGACATCTAACTCCTGACTAGAACGCCCCAATAACATCGCCCGAATCTTTGGATCTAGTCCTTGGACGAGACTAAAATCTGCACCAGCAATACTGTTCAAATGCTCGATTTCAATCCCACTCAGATCGGCGGCACGAAGATCTGCACCTTGTAAATCGACCCCATTCAAGCGGGCATTGCGCAGCGAGGCTCCAGTCAGGAAGGCAAATTGTAACGTTGCGCCACTCAAGCGCACATTTTGGAGATTAGCACCTGTTAAATCTGCCCCGCTGAGATAACTTCCCAATAAATTAGCACAACTAAGATCGGCATCGCGTAAATTAGCTGTGTTCAGGTATGCCCCATTGAGCGCGGCATCAGGGCCGATCGCCCCTGATGATTTATAGGCAAATCCTGCTGGCCAAATCGTCTGTCGATCGTATCGTGCTACTTGTAATTTAGC
>JBJOOY010000468.1:0-3249 GCA_046051065.1 Cyanobacteriota bacterium | reverse complement strand
CATTATTGGAGCTGTTAACCAAAATAAATTTATCGATAAATTCTTGCAAGTTTTGAGCTATACAGCTCAAGGATTTCCGAGTTTTGTGACATCATTATCTCTATTAATTGTCGCTCAAATTTGCTCGCCACTGCTACCTGTTGGTGGTAGAACTAGCATTAATCACGAAGATTTATCCGCGATCGGGCAATTCTTCGATATCATGTGGCATATGATTTTACCAACGATCGCCCTGACAATTACTGGTTTTGCTGGATTGCAACGGATTACGCGGGGAGAGTTATTAGATGTCTTGCGTCAAGACTATATTCAAACTGCTAGAGCCAAGGGTTTGTCTGAAAATAGAGTAATTTATGTTCATGCACTCAGAAATGCCATTAATCCTTTAGTTACTTTATTAGGATTTGAATTTGCTAGTTTATTAAGTGGTGCTTTTATTGCTGAGTTTTTCTTTAATTGGCCGGGGTTAGGTAAATTGATTTTAGCCGCAGTACAGGAAAAAGATCCCTATTTAGTGATGGGTAGTTTAATGATGGGAGCGATTATGTTAATCGTTGGCAATTTAATTGCCGATCTATTACTCAAATTTGTCGATCCACGGATTAAATTAGCAGATCTAAAATAAATTATATTGTATCTTTTGACGATTAATCACTCGATCGTCCGTACATGTAAATATCCTGACTATTTTACTATGTTATTAGTTAGACAAGCTAAAGTTAATTGAAGCCAATAAACAATAACAAATAACTAATTTGTGGAGATAGATTTTCAGTTACACCAGCAATGGATGGATCGATCGATCGAGCTAGCTAGTAATGCTGGTAGCGCTGGTGAAGTTCCCGTAGGCGCAATCATAATTAACCCCAAAGGTGAGATAATTAGTACGGGTGAAAATCGCCGCGAACGCGATCGCGATCCGACTGCTCATGCTGAAATTGTAGCAATTAGAGCAGCAGGAGCGTATTTAGACAATTGGCATCTCTCGGATTGTACTCTCTATGTCACCCTCGAACCTTGTCCAATGTGTGCGGGGGCGATCGTGGCAGCGCGACTCAAGATGCTAGTCTATGGTGCAGACGATCCGAAGACGGGTAGTATTCGCACTGTCTTAAACATACCCGATAGTGCAGCTTCCAACCATAAGCTCGCTGTCATCGGTGGTATTCGCGAATCGACGTGTCGCCAACAATTGCAAGACTGGTTTCGGCGGAAAAGAGCAGTACTTTAAAGGTGATTATTCACCTTACGCCTCAAACATCGGATTCAGCCTGAGCAATTGTCTAGCGCATCAATTCCATCTTAGTCAATTGTAAGGGAGTATCGATCGTGTTTGGAACAGCTACCACAGCAACAAGTACTTCACCAACTGGTAATCGCAATATCGATGGATTACTGATTGGGACTAAATGGACGACAAATACGCCAATCAGCTATAGCTTCACAGATAATTTTAATAATGACTATGAAGCTGGCTATCCAAATTCATTGATAAATTCTTCATACTCTGCCAATTTACAACCGTTCAACTCTGTGCAAAGAGCTGTGGGGAAATAATG
This sequence comes from Cyanobacteriota bacterium, assembly GCA_046051065.1. Classification (GTDB taxonomy): domain Bacteria; phylum Cyanobacteriota; class Cyanobacteriia; order Cyanobacteriales; family Chamaesiphonaceae; genus Chamaesiphon. Next base: position 1,690 of record JBJOOY010000468.1, on the reverse strand, counting down.
CTGACAATATTCTCGTTGGCAATGCGGGTAACGATAGCTTACTCGGTGGGTATGGTAACGATGCTTTCTATGGTGGTTTAGGGGCAGATATATTTGCTTTTGGTGGTCCAGCTCAGGGGGTCGATATAATTAATGATTTTGCTGTTGGTGTTGACAAAATTGGCATTTTTGCATCTAATTTTGGGGCTGGATTGAGTGCGGGTGTGGCGCTGAATAACGATCGATTCTTATCGGTGACTACCAACGCAGCAGGTGGAATTGGCGATCGAGTATTTGTTTATAACTCGACCACAGGCGGGTTATATTTTGATGGAGATGGTGCGGGTGCAGGCGCAGCCGTTCTGTTTGCAGCGCTGTCACCAAATTTAGCTTTAAATGCCAGCGATTTCACGATCGTTTAACCAATTCAGCGCCTGGGTGAAAATAATTATAGATTTCAATCGCTGTATGATGTCCGATCCCTGGTGCTTTAGCTAATTCTTCAACACTCGCCGCGCGGATATAATCGATCGAGTGAAAATGAGCCAATAGTTGTTTTTGGCGATGACTACCCAACCCTGGCACTTCATCTAAATAAGAACGTTTTTGTTTCTCGCTGCGTTGTTGGCGATGGAAACTAATTGCGAAACGGTGCGACTCATCTCTCACCCGCCGCAGTAGTTGTACTCCTGCTTGTTCGGCTTCGGTAGGTAACGGTAAACTTTCACCTGGGAGGAAGATTTCTTCTCTTTGTTTAGCGAGGCTGACAATACACATTTTATCGGCTAAATTTAGCTCTTCAAATACTTTCATCACGGCCGATAATTGTCCTTTCCCACCATCGATCATCACTACGTCGGGGAAATCAGCATCATCAGTATTTAAACCACCTGCATACTTCCGAAATCTCCGGGTAGCGATTTCGGCGTGACTGGCATAATCATCAGAATGACCGATCGTAATGTCGGGATTTTTAATTTTATAATGACGATAGTATTGTTTGGCTGGCAAGCCATCGATAAATACCACCTGCGAAGCCACCGCATTCGATCCTTGAATGTGAGAAATATCATACCCTTCAATCCGATGTGGTAGTTCGGGTAAATTAAGTAGTTCAGCAAGATCTTGTAATGAGGCTGTATTGCGATCGGTTTGACGCTGGAGGCGTGTGAGTTCGTGGATGGCATTCTTCTCAACCATCTCGATTAACTCGGCTTTACCTTGCCGCTGGGGGGTAATCAGTGTCACTCTTCGACCCTTACGATCGCTTAAATAACTTGCTAACATTTCGCCTTCTGGCAATTCAAATTGTACGAGAATTTCTGGCGGTATTTCTACTGGGTCGGCATACTGATAATGTTCTTCTAATACTCGTTGTAAGATCGCCCCACGATCGGGATCTCCTTGCAGCGATTGTGCTTCGGCAATAAATCCCAATCTCCCAATTAATTTACCTGCCCGAATTTGAAATAATTGCACGCAAGCAGTTTTATCATCTGCGGCTAAAGCGATCGCATCGCGAGAGATTGTATCATTAGGCAGCGCTACTTTTTGTTCGGCATTGAGGGCAGTTAAATTATTAAGTCGATCGCGAATCAATCCTGCTTGCTCGAATTCTAAATCTTCAGCCGCTCGTTGCATTTGAGCGGTTAAGACCTCAATTAATTCTCCCGTTCTCCCTTGAAAAATCATCGCCACTTTTTCGACAGTT
>JBJOOY010000467.1:0-7375 GCA_046051065.1 Cyanobacteriota bacterium | reverse complement strand
GTGGCCAAGATGTAGGGCTGATGCATACTGACGATCGAGATATTTTGGAGTGGGCGGCTAACGAGGGACGTATCTTGCTTACCCATGATGTAGCCACTATTACAATGTATGCATACGAGCGCGTCAATCAAGGATTACCGATGACTGGAGTTGTTGAAGTGATTGCGACAGCACCCATTGGTAAGATAATTGATGATTTAGAACTATTTATTTGTTGTAGCGAACCTGAAGAATATGAAGGCCAAGTTCTTTTTATCCCTTTCCCCTAATATAGTCATCGCTACCTTATAGCCCCAATAACAAGCCTAACACTGCGTTGGAGCCGACCCAACCAAAAGATACCTGCAAGAACAAGGGTTTAGAGGCGGCTCAACTACACCGTTAATTGTTACAATGACCGCTGAAGAACCGCCTAAGAAGAAATTGCTAGCTATCGTCTACAAGATCTCAAATCGGTTCTATCAATCAGGGAGATTTTGGCTCTGTCACTACTAAAGCTCGTTCGATGATTTCTCAGCTAGTGATAATTTCTCGCCTAATTTGACTGGTTCGGCTTCGACTACTTCCACTTCGACTTCTACCAACGGTGCATTAACTGTTTGCGGCAGTCTTAACGGCAGCACCAGTGGTTGTTCGGGGATGACTAAAGCTTGTTCGAGCCAACAATCGGCAGTTGGGAGCGTCCGTTCCAAATCTTCCAATGGTCTGGGCACTACCATAATCGATTTTAATTCGCCAATCCGTTCTGCCGCAGACATGCCCGCATCGAGGGCAAAAGTGACATTAGAAACTGTCCCGCGAATAATTGCCGTACACAGCCCAGATCCGGTCTTTTCATAACCCCCCACATGAATATCCGAACACTTGAGCATCGCATCCATCGCCCCTACCATCGGCGGGAAGCCACGGGTTTCTAGCAAACCAATCGCAAGATTGCTCAGTCGGCTCTTACCGCGTAATTGTGCCAGCAGTCTGGTACTAATTGGTAAAATAGCATCGAGATTGGGGAGCGGGCGAGGAATGACTGATTGAGAGATTAATTCATCCATCTGTGCGGCGACTTCAGCACCTGCGGATACAGCCAATCTCACATCTGCAAATCGACCGCGAATCACCGCAGTACAATACCCACTCCCGATTTTTTCATAACCAACCAAGGTAACAGCAGCAGATTTTAACATCATGTCTGCGGTGCCCACCATCGCCGGAAAGCTACGTGTGGAGATTAACCCGATCGCACTCTCGGCATGGATGTTGGTCATTGTGCTTCGCTCCACTTCAAAACTATGAATAACCTACAAAAAACGCTTCGTAGCAAAAATTATGTTTGGCTACGAAGCGATCGATTAATCCGATCGCAGCAGTACAAAATTATTGTCAACTATTCGGTACAGGTAGTTTGATATACCTAAAAGCTAGTATAAAGAGTTTAAGTATCGACTTTGAAGTGTAAGTTATTAAGTTACCTACCTTCGACCATCGATCGAAATTCTTGCACCTCTTCAGTATACCCAATTGGCAGAATCCGCTCAACGTTGGGATGGGGACGGGGAATGATCACCCAAGATTCTAATGTCCCACCATACACTTTCTCTACGACATCTACACCAGCCGCCATCGCCTGTTTGACCTCCGAAACATCGCCTCGGACATTCACGGTAAATCTCGCACTACCAGCCCGCAGATAGCCCACTAACGTGACGCGCCCAGCTTTGAGCATGGCATCAGCAGCAGCGAGGACAGCGGGGAAACCTTTAGTTTCGATCGACCCAACTGCCTGTTGAGAACTCATAGAATCAGCCATTAGAATTGTATCCCTTGTATTTACTTATCTGTTTAATTAGTAACTAGTAATATTGTTGATATAGATGTTAAATCATCTTGCTCGATCGAATTACTAGTGACTATTCACTATTTAACTAGTCACTAGCCACTAGCCACTAGCCACTAGCCACTCTTCACACTACACCCAAAATGGTTCCGACTCAGCAGTATACTGAATCGGCATCACACTTTCGACATTGTCTGGTGGATTGGGAATAATATAGTGGCTGATGATCGCGCCCTTTTTAGTCTCTTCACCAGCGAGGACACCTGCCGCGACAGCTTGATTGACTTCCGATACATTGCCGCGTACTGCGACTAGAAACTCGGCCCGTTCGGCTAGACCGTAGTACACTAAAGTGACAGCACCAGCTTTGACCATCGCATCGGCGGCTGCCAATACGGGTGGAAAACCGTCTGTCTGTATTACCCCAACAGCTTTAGGCATTTAATATCCAGATTTATCTAAAATTTGCATTAGTCTAGCCATCGATCTCGCGATCGCTAACTAGTCTAACCAACCAATATCTGTATTTGCACGTCTGAGCGCAGTCTCTGCACTAGTTTCAACTGGTCGAGTGGTGAGGGCAGAACGCCCAGCATTGGGGTCTACTTTGGCGATCGCGGTAGAAGATTTTGCGGGAGCTTTACCCTGTGCGGCCAATTTAACTACTGTGTCTTTAGCTTCTTTTAGTTCTTTTGTCAAGTTTTCGGTTTTAGTTTGGAGTTTTTGAGATTCGCCAGTCTGTGCTTTTAATTTCGATTGTAGATCTTCGATTTGCTGCTTGAGTTTTGCTTCGTTAGCGGCAGCATCGTTACTATTAGATTGAGTCATATTAGTTAATTTAGTGGGAGTTTGGTTAGTGGGCGGTTGGTCGGGGGGGGAACTTTTACCGCCATTATCCACAGCGGTTGCTGATGCAGATGCTTGCTCTATAACAGCGCTAGTGCTGGCATTTTTCTCTGGTGGAGACGCTTGGCGCTCGGGGAGAACCAATGGTTGCTGCATTTCTTGTCGCAACACATCAGCGGCTGAAGGCTTTTTTTTTCTAGTGCTCATATCTAGCTCCAATCTTTCCAGATTTCATTGACGACACCACGGTAGTCTGCCGCTGCGATTGCTGCTGCTTGACCTTTACACTGACTTATCGGTAATCCCACAAGTGCAGCCCGTTCGTGAATTTTCAAATTCCGAATTACAGTATAATAAACCGGAATTTGACACTCTAACAGAGTTTGTTGAGCTTCTTGAGCTTCTCGCAGCCCACGAGAATTGACCTTTGTCAGTAAAACACGATGGGTAATTTTTGCTGGCAAAACTACTTGTCTGACTGTCCGAATCAATGCGGCTAAATCCATTGGAGCTGGAGGGGTAGGCAACAATAAGTAATCGGCGATCGGTAATAATTGCGCCAGCGCGACCGAATCTAGAGCTGGCGGCATATCAATGACGACGATCTGATAATTGACCCACTGTTTGCGGGTAATATCAGTCAGCTTGGTAACTACAGCAGTTTCAAAGCCCAAATCTCGATTGGATTGCTTTACCCACCAGCTAGCCGAGCCTTGGGGGTCAGCATCGACCAATAAAACGCGGTGGGTTTCGGCAAATAGGGCGGCGAGATTAATTGCCGTTGTCGTTTTGCCTACACCACCTTTACCGTTCAACACGATTAAGATTTTGGTTGAATTAAGTTGAGGCTGTGTCGTCATTATTGCCAAGATTGAGGAAGAGCGCGTTTTTCATGCGATCGAATTGGGCGCGACCAGCCACGAAATTGGTAGATTTATATTCGATCGTCACTGTCGGTGGTGGATGCGGGTCGATGTCTGCGGCTGGGCTAGAAATCGGCTGTTCGTCGATCTGGTTAACCTGGTTCGCCTGGTTTGCCGATCGATCCGTGGTTTCTGGGGTTTTCACCTTAAAGAAGTTACGTGCGACTGGCTCGGCAGTGTTCGGACTAGCCCAGACATCGGTAGTTTCGGGATCTGGTGCTGGGGAACTAATCGGACGATCTGGCAGATCCAGATCCGCTACCACTGATGTTTCGCCTCGACTGCGATCTCCCAGGAGTGAGTGCGGCGGAATAACTGTACCCGACTCGATCTGCGGATCGATCGCGGTTGTGCCAGCACCGATACAAGCATCTCGATCGATTTCCCCACTCCCGACAATTAGCACCCCACGCCCTAAACATACACCAGCCTCGATATACAGGTTGCCACCTGCTGCGTGGACGATCGTCCCAGCCCCGATACACACCCCCGCCCCAATCTTAATCTGATTGTTGTCATCAGCTTGGAGTAGGACTCCTGGCGCTATGACAGCACTCGGATCGATCGAGACATTTCCAGATACCTGGACGGGGACTATCTCCCGCGATAAAGTGCTCAGCTTAGTTAACATCAGTAGCAGTCATTGGTCAGGTTGAGGATGCTTTAACCTGCACGGGTAGGGAAATAGAGACGTTCCCAGTTTGACAATTCCTAAAACTGTTTACTGGTAACTTTTTCCGATCGCCGATCGTGATAACGTTATGGGCGTTGAATGATTTCCTCATGCACTCGCCGTTTAGCTTTGGTGTCGATCCCAATCAGCCTGACGTATTCGCCATGGTGATCGGTTAGACAGCCTTCGAGTTGGGCAACCACATCTTGAAGTCGATTCGCTGAAACTGGTTTACAAGTATGCCAAGAACTGCTGCGGAAGCGACGCTTATCAGCGTGTTCGGTGGTGATTTGGTAGCTATTTTCTAACAGGCGACGGACAGATGCCACGACTTCCGAACTAAGGGAAGTTTTAACGTTACTATTCGCAGTCGAGCCACTACTGAAGGAGCTGCTAAACGAACTAGCTTGACCGCTACCGTTACTGGCGACGATCGTCCCGTCGTCACCTGGTTTGTGGATTACCACTTCCATCACGCGCCGACGCGCACCTGGATCGATACCGATCAACCGCACATAATTACCCGCATTGGCAGCTACTAGCTCGTTTAACATGGCGATCGCTTCACCTTCACGGGTACCTTGATACGAGGGGCCGCTCGTCCAGGAAGTAGCTTTATAGCGACGCGGATCGGCATACTCTGTCCCGATCCGGAAGCCTTGATTGAGTAGTTGCCGGACTGATTGGCCGATATCGCCACCAGCACTAACTCCACCGCCATTGCCACCCACGACTGCGGCGGCATTCCCAGTCACACCAGCATGGCTGACCTGAGTTACAATACCATCGGGTCGTTGAATCATCATTTCCAGTACGCGCCTGCGCGCTTGGGTATCTATACCCAGGAGTTGGACGTATTTACCTTGATGCTCTTCTAAGCAAGCTTCGAGGCTAGCCAGCACAGTGCCTTCACTACCTTGAGCGATCGAACAACTCTGCCATGAACCTGTCCGGAAACGACGGGCATCGGCATATTCCACCCCAATCCGATAACCTTGGCTTAATAAGCGCCGAATTTGCTGGCGAATACTGTCACTAATATTACTCATATCTTCAGTTCCGGTAGAATTATCAATATTTTCTGAATTTAAATTAGACCCAAAATTAGGCCCATGCGCGGGAGTGCAGACCCCATCTTCAACACAGAGATAGCCACTCCGTAAAGATTCATTAATGCCAATAATATGATGTGCAAACGCCTTGTCATCCGATCGGACATCTGAGAGTCTGTCGGCTTGGTGCTGGCTGGTAATAATCGAGCCAGATGGGACGTACTTACCCGGTGGAATTTCGACGTTTTCGATCAAAACATGCATCATCACGACGCAACCATCGCCCACCTTGGCATTAAATACTGTCGATCGAAATCCGATGAAACAGTCCTCACCAACATAGGCAGGGCCATGGATTAAGGCTTTGTGGGTAATCGAGGTTTTAGCCCCAATCCACACCGAATAATCGGCATTGTCATCACCCTTGACCCGCCCTTCGGCTAGTCCGTGGATGACCACTCCATCTTGAATATTAGTGCTAGCACCGATATAAAACGGACTACCTTCATCAGCCCGAATTGAGACACCAGGGGCAACCATCACGTTAGCCCCGATGACTACATCACCAATGACGCTAGTAGAGACATGAATGTAGGCAGTCGGATCTACCTGCGGACGGGCTAGAGTCTGCGACCACGGTGTCGGCGGTGCGGCAGCTTGACGAATCGCCATCAAAAATTCTCCTCAGACATAACATTAACTAAATATATAGTTGCTTACCTTTAAGCATCTCGCTTGCAGTATGTTAGGTCGTTGCCTACCGATAATGTATCGACGATCGCGACGACCATTGCATCGACAGGATAACGATCTTTGCTGGAAACTTGACGGGCAGCACTGCCCCGACTGACCAAAACTACTTCTGTTAAACCCGCACCCACACAATCGGCGGCGATTTCAAATTCGGGTAGATCGTTACCCATAGCATCAAGCATTTGCACGAGCAAAAACTTAGTCCCAGTCAAACTTGGTTCCTTGTGGGTACTGACCACAGTACCCATTACTCTGGCTAGTTTCATCTAGCTTAGGAACGTCTACCGCCGATTGCCAATGGGCCTGGGCCATTGAGACTATCACGGAATTTCGCGACATCTTCGGTGTAGTTCATTGGTAAGACGTACTCTAAGTTCTCGTGTGGACGAGCGATAATGTGGGTAGACAATACCTGTCCGCCATTAACGCGCTTAACAGATTCAACTCCAGCCGCAACAGAAGCTTGAACTTCCGAAACATCACCACGGACGATCACTGTGACGCGACCGCTACCGATTTTTTCATAGCCAACTAGTGTGACTCGCGCGGCTTTGACCATCGCATCGGCAGCTTCTACAACTGCGGGAAAGCCTAAGGTTTCAATCATCCCAACTGCGATTGACATTGTCAATAACTCCTAATTTTCTCTTTAATGTAATTTTTAACTAACTTCTAGACGCGGAATTTCTCTACATCTTCGGTGTAATTCATCGGTAAAACGTACTCTAGGTTCTCGTGGGGACGAGCAATGATGTGAGTGGATAGCACTTCGCCACCATTAACGCGCTTAACGGATTCCACACCTGCGGATACGGAAGCTTGAACTTCGGAGACATCACCACGGACAATGACTGTGACGCGACCGCTACCAATTTTCTCATAGCCAACCAGTGTGACCCGCGCGGCTTTGACCATTGCATCAGCAGCTTCCACAACAGCGGGAAACCCTTTGGTTTCGATCATTCCCACGGCAATAGACATGTATTTTTCGTCCTTAGTAATTAAATTTGTAGTTAACGATCGTCGTAAAATATTTCACTCGATCGGTTTTTTAGCAAACCACGACGATCGGTCACACAAACAAAAGTTTATGTGAGGGTCGAACATTTTAAGTTTGCTAAGGTCAAGCATAAACTGAGAGGTTGCGCTTTGGCAATATAAGCAACAATTTTATTTTTATAATTCAACTATTAGTAAATTTTATATCAATTTAGGGCGATCGGGATCGATGTTTCCACAACACCGACAATTTGCGGGTTCAAACTGTCCTAAAGTCAATAACAACTAGTTATTGACA
>JBJOOY010000466.1:0-2852 GCA_046051065.1 Cyanobacteriota bacterium | reverse complement strand
GATCCAGTGTGCGGCAATTCCATACTCTGCTACATTATGCATTTCAACCGTGCGGATTTGGACTTCTAAGGGCGTACCTGTAAACCCAACAACCGTGGTATGCAGAGATTGATAGCGGTTATTTTTTGGTAAGCCAATATAGTCTTTAAATCGACCAGGAATCGGTTTAAAGACATCATGAACTTCGGCCAAAGCTAAATAACACTCTTGATTTGATTCGACAATAATTCTAATCGCGGTGAGGTCGTAGATTTCGTTGAATTCTTTTTTCTGATGGCGCATTTTTTGATAAATGCTATATAAATGTTTGGGTCTACCACTAATATCTACATATTTAATATTGGCACGATTCAAACGATGTTTGATCATCTCGGTGACGTTGGCAATTCGGGCTTCTCTAGCAGTCCGCTTTTCGGCAACCAAGTCTTGAATACGTCGATAGTCTTCGGCTTCGAGGTATTTAAAGGCTAAATCTTCTAATTCCCATTTAATCTGCCCTAAACCCAATCGATCGGCTAATGGTGCAAAAATATCGCGAGTTTCTTGAGAGATTGCTTGTTGTCGATCGATCCGTAAATGGCTGAGAGTTTGCATATTATGCAATCTATCCGCTAATTTCACGACAATCACCCGAATATCTTGTGCCATGGCGATAAACATCCGACGAAAATTCTCAGCTTGCTGTTCTTTTTTACTAGAAAATTCAAACTTAGATAATTTAGTTACACCTTCAACTAAATGTGCAGTTTCTTGACCGAATCTTGCTTCGATCTCATCGATTTTAACATCGGTATCTTCAACCACATCGTGCAGAAATCCCGCAGCAATCATTGCCGCACCACCACCTAAGTCTCGCAACAATCCGGCTACAGCGATTGGGTGAGAAATGTACAACTCGCCGGATTTACGCTTTTGTTCACCATGCAAATCATAAGCTAATTGAAATGCATCAGCAATCAACAATCGATCGCTATTAATTAATGTTTCAGTCTCATCTGCTGCCTGTTCGCTAGGATGTTGTCGTGCTTCTAAACACTGTCGCAACCAATCAGGAATCTCGCAGTTATAGGTGGAGACTCGATCGTTACTGGCAGCTGGCGTAACCTCATTAGTTGGCATAGAGATAGGCGTAGTCATGGCTGAAGAGAATTAAGAAAGAAAAAATAACGACCGATCGTTAGAGAAGTGTAAAATTAATTTATATATATTCTATTCTAATCAAGTTATTTATGTTGCCGCGCGAACAGATTTTAATATGGCAACAATTATTCAATCTCCTCTCTAACTTGCCCACAGACGATATCTCCGACCTTAAGGCTAATCTGAACCTCGCGATCGAGTTATTTGAATCTAAGATACTGCCTCAGAACATCGATGACCTGCAAGATCCTATCGCTGGTAAAATGCGATCGTATTTAACCGAAATTCATCGGCTCTTGCGGTTACTCTCAATGGATGTCATATTTATCTCCGCAGCCCGTAACCCCACAAATAGCCAACAACGCTTTCAAGCCTATCAAACCAAATTAAACCTATTACTTCAATATTGCCAAGCTGTGATAGCAATTTCCTAATTCATAATTTATAATTCATAATTCAAAAGATGCATTGCCCTAAATGTAGTATGTCGGAGTTAGTGAATGGACTTCTCAGCGATATGCTCTTGACAAAACATTGTCAAGAGTGCGCAGGTGAGTGGATTTCTGGACGTAATTATCAAAACTGGAGATCCGATCGACCAGCCCCTGCACCCAATCCAGATCTTGTCGCCCAAAATTATTATCTACCATATACCCCTAGTAAATTTGACACAAAAACAGCACCTTGTCCGGAATGTGGGCGAATCATGTCGCGCGGAAAAATTTCACTAAAAGAGCCATTTTATGTCGAGCATTGTCTCACTTGTGGTGGAATTTGGTGCGATCGAGGGGAATGGGAAATTCTCGAAAAATTAAATCTTCACACTAATATCGTCCAAATTTTTTCTGGAATTTGGCAAGCAAAAGCCCGCGCCAGTCACTTGAACGAACTCGAACGCCAGGCTGTAATCGATAAAGTAGGAGTCACTCTCGCACAGCAAGTTTTCGATCTGGCTGATATTTTGACCAAACACCCTAATGGTGACTTTGCTGCTGCTTATTTGATGCGAAGATTTGAAGTTAAAAAATAATCATCACTGATCGATCTCGATCTCCTACCGTAACAGCCCAACAAACTCACATCTTGCCCCAGTGCACACGTATTTTTCCTGCCATCACCCTGGATCTACGCTGCGCGATCGAGCCAAGCCCCCGCATATCCTAAATACCCCAAAATCTATGACTACACCACTACTAAGCGTTCAAAACTTGTGGGTGACTTACCCGCAATCAGCATCGAGTCAGCAGTTGGCAACCGCAATCGAGAATGTATCTTTTCAATTAGCTGCTGGAGAAAAAATCGGATTTGTGGGCGAGTCGGGGTGTGGTAAATCTACGCTGGGTAAAGCGATCGTGCGATTGCTCCCAGATCGGACGCGGATTCAGGGGCAAATCCTGTTTAATGGACAATCTGTGCCCGACATGAGTCCCGAACAGATCCGGAAATTTCGGGGCGAATCAGTAGGATTGATCTTTCAAGATCCGATGAGTAGATTAGATCCGCTGATGAGCATTGGGAAACATTGTCTGGAAACACTCCAAGCACATCAACCAAATCTAACTAAACAAGCCGCCAAACAACGCGTGCTAGATACCCTAGCAACCGTCAAAATCCCGGAACAAAGGTGGAACCAGTATCCTCATGAATTCAGCGGTGGAATGCGCCAACGGGTAGCGATCGCGTTAGCTTTATTACTCGATCCTCAGCTCCTA
>JBJOOY010000465.1:0-4733 GCA_046051065.1 Cyanobacteriota bacterium | reverse complement strand
CATTGCCGACCAACTCAAAGAAGCCCTCAAGGATTACACCGAAAGCGATCGCGGGGAAACGGGCATTCCCACCGAAACCGCCCTTGCCCTCCTTCAGGAGAAATACGAAGTGGTGGGGGCTATTTACCACGGTTTTGATTACTCCCTGTTTTTCACGGGTAGCCCCAGCGAACGCCTTGCTGTCATTCCTGCGGCGATGGATTTCATTCTCGGTTTGGAAGATGGCAAAAACCGTTATGTCAAAGCTGTCAGCGAACTGGGCAAAGCCTTTGCTTTGGTTAGTAGTATGGATGAAGCGATCGCCATTCGGGATAAAGTGGGCTTTTTTCAGGCGATTAAGGTTGCGATCGGTAAGCACACCACTAGAGATAATCGCAGTGCCGACGATTTGGATACTGCCGTTCGCCAGATTGTCTCCAAGGCGGTTGCCTCCGAGGAAGTGATCGATATTTTCGCGGCGGCGGGGTTGAAGAATCCCGATATTTCGATCCTTTCCGATGAATTCCTCGAAGAAGTACGCGGGTTACCCCAGAAAAACCTGGCACTGGAGGTTCTGCGAAAGCTGCTCAACGACGAGATCAAAATGCGATCGCGTAAGAATTTGGTTCAATCCCGCACCTTCAGCGAAATGCTGGAAAACACCATCAAACGCTATCAAAACCGCTCGATCGAAGCCGCCCAAGTAATTGCCGAACTGATCGAACTTGCCAAGGAAATCCGCCAAGCGCAAAGCCGTGGGGAAGATTTGGGGCTGACCGAAGATGAGGTAGCGTTCTATGACGCACTGGAAGTGAATGACAGCGCGGTACTGGAATTGGGAGATGCAACCCTCAAAGCGATCGCCCGCGACCTTGTGCAGGCAATCAGGAACAATGTGACGATTGACTGGACGATGAAAGAAGGGGTTCGCGCAAAGCTACGGGTGACAGTCAAAAGGTTACTCAAGAAATACGGCTATCCGCCTGACAAGCAAGATCGGGCAACTGTAACTGTTTTACAACAGGCAGAATTGTTGTGTAAGGACTGGATTTCATCTTGACTTACACTATCCCCTATCCCCTATCCCCTATCCCCTATCCCCGACTCCCCATAACTGATACGATAAATTAAATAATATCCATAACTTAATAATCCAAGGAGTACTTCAGTATGGCTGGTGAAATTTTTAACGCGGCAATCTTGTCCTCAAGCTTGATTCTAGTGGGCTTGAGCCTCGGATTTCTCTTACTCAAGATTCAAGGTCCAGAAGAAGAATAATTTTCTGGGGGAGTGTGGGGTTGCCGGAATAAATTGAATTCCAACCCCTGCCACGATCGAATATATGAATTTTTGTTAACAAACATGAGGGTTTTCTGTTAATATTTTAAAAATAGCCTTAATAATTTTTAATTATTCTTTATAGATGACACTATTGATTGTCGGTGCCACAGGTACCTTAGGTAGACAGATCGCCCGACGCGCCCTAGACGAAGGCTACCAAGTTCGCTGTTTAGTTAGAAGTGTGCGGAAGGCAGCTTTTCTCAAAGAATGGGGGGCAGAACTAGTTGTCGGCAATATCTGCGATCCTAGTACCTTGGCACCCGCACTAGCAGGCATCACGACCGTAATTGATGCGGCAACAGCTAGAGCGACAGATTCATCGAGTATTAAGAAAATTGACTGGGACGGGCAGATTGCGCTAATTCAAGCTGCTGTTGCAGCTAAGATCGATCGCTTTATCTTTTTCTCGATTTTGGGTGCTGAGAATTATCCTAATGTACCTTTGATGGAAATCAAGCGTTGCACCGAGCTATTTTTAGCTGAATCGGGTTTAAACTATACGATCCTTCGCCCCGCTGGATTCATGCAAGGGCTGATCGGTCAATATGCTATTCCGGTACTAGAAGGACAACCCGTGTGGATGACAGGGGAATCATCGCCTGTAGCATATATGGATACCCAAGATGTAGCTAAGTTTGCTGTCAAAGCGATTTCGGTACCAGAAACTAGCAATCGTAGTTTTCCGATCGTGGGCAATCGGGCTTGGAGTGGGAAAGAACTCATCAGTTTCTGCGAACGTCAGTCTGACAAAGAAGCTAAGATTACGAATGTACCGATCGGCGTAATTAGAGTGATGAGGCAGGTACTGCGCTTCTTTGAATGGAGTTGGAATGCTGCCGATCGATTGGCGTTTACCGAGGTCTTAGCTACCGGAAAACCCCTGACAGCGAACATGGATGAGGTGTATCAAATTTTTGGGATCGAGCCTCAAGAAATTGGGACGTTAGAAGCTTATCTACAAGAGTACTTCAGTCGAATTATGCGAAAACTGAAGGAGTTAGATTATGAGAAAAACAAGCAAAAAGAAGCCCAAGCAGCAAAACAGAACAAAAAGAAAAAAATGATGTATTGAGTTTCACAATCGATCGAATAACTAGTACTGCTGGATCTCCTAGGTTTATGGGGGAAATGTAGCGATCGCGGAATTTTGCCCATCTACTCAATTTTAACTTTTACCTAATTTTTACTGTGAGATTGGCTGAAATTTTACTGCCAACAGTCAGACAGAAATAGCGGAGTTGGGTCGGCTGGGTTTCCCAGCCATGACCCATACCCAAGCAGATGAAACCATTGCACAGACAAGTTGTCACTGAAACCACGATCGCGATCAGCTTGGCTGATTAAAATTAGTTTCGCCAATTTCAATCAGCCAAACTTATCACCATAACTAGGGGAGCGCCCTGTTATTGGGGGGTATTCGCGATCGAGTGCGACTGATATGCGATAATAATTGCCAAGCCTTGTCTCGCGATCGTCGCTGTCGCCATCCCATTGTTCGATCGCATCTGGACTTACGAAAATTTGAAGTAGGACTGTATCCGTGCCAAAAGTCGGCATTATCTATAATGAGGGTAAACCCGTTGCTTGTCGAATTGCTCGCGAAATTGATGACAAGCTGACAGGATTGGGCTGGGAAGTTTGTCTTGCCGCAGCCAAGGGCGGGATTTTAGGCTATTGTCAATCCGATCTGCCCATCGCCAATCGACCGATCGATTCTTTATGTCCGCCTGGATTCGATGCGTGCATGAGTTTTGCGATCGTTTTGGGTGGCGATGGGACAGTTTTAGCCGCATTTCGTCAAGTTGCACCATTGGGTATTCCCTTGCTGACGGTGAATACCGGGCATATGGGTTTTTTGACTGAAACCTATATCAACCAACTCCCGGAAGCGATCGATCGATCTCTGGCTGGCGATTATGAGATCGAAGATCGTGCTATGCTAACGATTCAGGTTCGCCAAAACGAAAAATTATTATGGGAAGCACTGTGTCTTAATGAAATGGTGATTCATCGCGAACCACTCACTAGCATGTGTCATTTTGAAGTAAAAGTGGGGAGACACGCACCTGTAGATATTGCCGCCGATGGTGTGATCCTCTCTACCCCCACAGGCTCTACTGCCTACTCCCTGAGTGCTGGAGGCCCCGTTGTCGCCCCAGGAGTAGCAGCGCTGCAACTAGTCCCGATCTGTCCCCATTCACTTGCTTCTCGTGCCCTAGTCTTCTCCGATACCGAGCCAGTCGTCATCCATTCTGCCAATCCCAATCGGCTGGTAATGGTAGTTGATGGTAATGGTGGCTGTTATATTCTCCCCGAGTTTAGCGTCCATGTAGAGCGATCGCTCTACACCGCGAAATTTATTCGGCTCCAACCCCCAGAATACTTCAAGATCCTCCGCGAAAAACTCGGCTGGGGACTACCACATATTGCTAAACCAACATCGGTAGAGTTGCCATAAGTTAGGGGATAGAGATGTAGACAAGAGGGTATAGAAATAAGTATTTGCTAAATTCTCATTAATAATTCCCTAACCCTTAGTCCCTAAAGTCTATTCACTTGTCCCTGTCGTCTTATGGTTGAAAATGCACTCATACTTTTGGTTGAAAACGACCCAGTTTTGGCTGATAAAATCAGTCAAGATCTAGTTAAAGCTGGCTATCAGACAGAGATCGCCGAGAATGTTAGAATCGGCTTAGAGCGTACTAAAAAGTTACAACCAGTATTAATCGCGATCGATCGATCTCTAGCTGGAGACTCTGCACTAGCATTAGCAACTCAACTCCGCGAATTGGGAGTCGTCGTGCCGATTTTATTATTAATGCCACACGATACCGTTGCCGATCGAATTGCTTGTCTCCAGTCAGGGGCTGATGACTACGTCCTCAAACCCTATTATGCACCGACTTTTTTACAAACGATCGGATTGTATCTCAACACTAAAGCTAGTACGGGCGAGCAGTTACGTTTTGGCGATCTGATCTTGGATTTAGTCACCCATCGCGTCTTACGCGGCGAACAAACGATCGAATTAACCGTCAAAGAATTCGAGCTACTTCGCTACCTCCTCTCTCATCCCGAGACAGAACTTTCCCGCGAACAAATTTTGGAAAATGTGTGGGGCTATGATTTTCTGGGCGAGTCTAATGTGATTGAAGTTTATGTTCGTTATCTCCGACTTAAGTTAGAAAAAGAAGGCGGTAAACGATTGATTCAGACAGTACGCGGAGTAGGATACGTCCTCAGAGATTAAGCATGAGCGGAACGCTATCCCCTAAACTCTATCCCCTCAAATATTCGTGAATAAATCTAAAGTTTGGATAATCTGTGAGCTAGTTGGGCTAACGATTCTGGGTTGCTCACTCCCAGTCCGAGCGCTGCCGCCACTACTGAAAATAGAACGTCCAGCAGCACAG
>JBJOOY010000464.1:0-6184 GCA_046051065.1 Cyanobacteriota bacterium | reverse complement strand
CCCTCGCGACAAGCGGGTGGAAATCGGTCTGACATACATTTTTGGCATCGGGTTAACCCGCGCCAAAGAAGTAATCAAAAAGACGGGTGTAAATCCAGATACACGAGTTAAGGATTTATCGGATGCTGAAGTTACCCTCCTGCGGGAACGGGTAGAAGGCGATTATCAGATCGAAGGTGACTTACGTCGCTGGGAATCGATGAACATCAAGCGATTGGTGGACATCGGATCCTATCGGGGTCGCAGACATCGGATGGGCTTGCCCGTTCGCGGTCAACGGACACGCACCAATGCACGGACGCGTCGCGGTCGTCGCGCAACAGTCGCTGGGAAGAAAAAAGCTCCTGGTAAGAAATAACATGATTCGATGGTTGTGGCAACCCATACATAGCCAATTGGCGATTAGTAGCTTTACCCTTGTCTACTTACCAGCATCTGGTAATCGATCGGGCTGGTGTTACTCCTCGCCAATTACTGTGTCTAATCAGCTACCGCCAAGAGCAGTAAATTCTCGAAATAGTTAAACAGTAAAAACCTGAATGGTGAGCAGCAAATATAGTGAAGGTAATTTAGCCGAACTGTCAACTGTCAACTGTCAACTATCCGCAGTGGATGTTTCATCGATCACCTCATTTATCTTTTCTAACATTAGACCGACATGGCTCGACAACCTAGTAAAAAGACTGGACCAAAAAAA
Organism: Cyanobacteriota bacterium; assembly: GCA_046051065.1. Classification (GTDB taxonomy): domain Bacteria; phylum Cyanobacteriota; class Cyanobacteriia; order Cyanobacteriales; family Chamaesiphonaceae; genus Chamaesiphon. The sequence goes on along the minus strand of JBJOOY010000464.1, from coordinate 5,487 downwards.
CAGAAGCGCAACGTACCAAGCGGTGTAGCCTATATCCAGTCAACATTCAACAACACGATTGTCACTATTTCTGATACCAATGGTGACGTAATTTCTTGGGCTTCTAGCGGTTCTAGTGGCTTCAAGGGTGCAAAAAAAGGTACTCCCTTTGCCGCTCAAACAGCCGCTGAAAGTGCTGGTAAGCGGGCAATGGATCAGGGTATGCGCCAACTTGAAGTGATGGTGAGCGGGCCTGGTGCGGGTCGAGAAACAGCGATTCGTGCCCTCCAAGGCGCAGGGTTAGAAATTACCCTAATTCGTGATGTCACGCCAATTCCGCATAATGGGTGTCGTCCGCCGAAAAGACGGAGAGTCTAAACGAATTATTCAATGGTCAAACTTCAAACTTCAAACTTGAGCTTTGACAATTGCATGGTGATGGTTCAGCAAGATTAATAGCCATCCGGCTCTAATCTAAAATTTAAATGAAAGTAAAACTGGGTAGGGAGGTCACTCTGTGGCGCAGTTTCAGATCGAATGTGTAGAGTCCAAGACCGAGATCAATCAGAGTCAATATAGTAAGTTCGTACTTGAACCCCTCGATCGAGGGCAAGGTACGACGATCGGTAATGCGTTGCGACGGGTACTGTTGTCCAACTTAGAAGGGACAGCAATTACTGCGGTACGTGTTGCTGGATTGATCAGAGATGAAAAAGCCGGAGTGAGATCCGGTACCGTCAACCATGAGTTTGCCACCTTAGTCGGCGTTCGGCAGGATGTCTTAGAACTACTGCTGAATATGAAAGAGGTCAAACTCAAAAGTTACACATCTCAACCCCAAATCGGGAGATTGAATGTGACGGGGCCAGCCGAGGTGACAACCGATGACTTTGAATTACCTTCCGAGGTAGAAGTTGTCGATCGCAACCAATACGTTGCCACCGTTGCCGAAGGCGGCAAATTAGAAATGGAGTTTCGGATCGAGCGCGGCAAAGGATACCGATCGGTAGATAAATTCCGCGAACAAGGATTAGCGATGGATCTATTGCAGATCGACGCTGTATTTATGCCAGTCACGCTGGTTAACTACAGTGTCGAAGATGTGCGGATCGATGGCGCGGTCGAAAAAGATCGCTTGATCCTCGAAATTTGGACAAATGGTAGTCTGACTCCCCAAGAAGCTTTGAGTGATGCAGCCAAAATGTTGGTCGATCTGCTCAATCCGCTCAAGGATATCAGCTTGGAATCTTTCCAACCAGATTATCCAGACGAAGAAGATCCTTCCAACCAAATTCCGATCGAAGAATTAAATCTTTCCGTCAGAGCATACAACTGCTTGAAACGGGCGCAAATTAATTCTGTCTCCGATTTAATGGGTTACACCCAAGAAGATCTCTTGGAAATCAAGAATTTCGGCCTTAAATCGGCGGAGGAGGTAATTGAAGCCCTGGAAAAGCGACTAGGAATCAAATTACCCCACGATAAATCCGTTAAGGTTTAATCGAGTCAGCACGCAGAGATCTAACGAATCACTGCTTGTAGGTAAATTGGTTCACTCAATACTACGTTGAAAATCACATCTAAGGAGAAAAACAATGCGTCATCGCTGCCGCGTGCCCATGCTAGGCAAGCCAGCCGACCAACGGAAAGCACTGTTACGGTCTTTGACAACCGAACTGATCCGCCACGGTCGCATCACGACAACTTTGGTCAAAGCGAAAGCAATGCGACCAGCAGTTGAAAAAATGGTTACATTAGCAAAATCTGGCACCCTGTCAGATCGTCGGTTAGCTCTGGGCTATATCTATGACAAGGATTTAGTTCACGCTTTATTCGAGCAAGCAACCGAGCGTTATGGCAATCGTAACGGTGGTTATACTCGCGTTGTCCGGACAGTTCCTCGTCGGGGTGACAATGCTGAAATGGCAATTATCGAGATGATGTAGGCGGAGTTAACTACTCGCGATCGGTTATTTATGACGAAATGGCGACTCATAACCACAAACTCATAACTAACAGTTCGGCTACGCTCACCGCACGCAATCCGCCCCAGCGCGTTGCTCTGGTCATTCAGTATGCAGGGACTCACCTCTATGGTTGGCAAAAGCAAAGCCACGGCCGGACAGTTCAGTCAGAACTAGAACAAGCGATCGCGAGCGTGCTCGGTCAACCTACCACTATTTATGGCGCAGGTCGTACCGACAGCGGTGTTCATGCAGCGGCACAAGTCGCACATTTCGACAATCCTAGCTCGATTCCCGCCCAGCGGTGGGCAGCAGTCATTAACTCACGGTTGCCAGATGACATTCTCATCCGCGCCTCTGCTGAAGTTAAAGATGATTGGCACGCTCGATTTTCAGCAATCTATCGACGGTATCGCTATACCATCTATACGGCGGCACAACCCAATCTATTTGTCCGCCCATACAGTTGGCATTATTATCACGAACCGTTGGTTGTAGCGCGAATTCAAGCAGCCATCGCCCCGTTACAGGGGACTCATCATCTTGCTGCTTTCCATCGATCGGATTCCGGTCGATCGCACTCCTGGGTTAACGTTCAGGATATTAGCTGTCACCAATTAGGGGACTTCATCCAAATCGAAATTCAAGCCAATGGATTTTTGTATGGCATGGTCAGGCTGCTAGTGGGAATGCTAGTACGGGTAGGGAATGGCGATCTCTCGGTTGCCGAATTTACCAACATCTGGCAGACCGAACAACGCGACAGGGTCAAACATTCTGCCCCAGCCAAAGGGTTATGTTTACTTCGAGTCGGATATCCAGATTTTCCCTTTCCCAAGTCAATCTGGTACGATACCCAACCTCAATTTTTATTACCAACGAGTTAGTGACTAGTGGCTAGTTAAAGAGTTAATAGTTGAAAAACTAAAGGCAAATAACTAAAACAAATAACTGGTAATTGTTAACTGTTAACTGATATTAGAATCGTGGAAAAAACACACTTACCTACAGCTAATAACAACGAAGCCAAATGGTATATCGTTGATGCTGCTAACCAAAGACTAGGCAGATTATCCACTCAAATCGCCATGATTTTGCGTGGGAAAAATAAGCCCACATTTACCCCCCATATCGATACTGGCGATTTCGTGATCGTCATTAATGCTGAAAAAATCCAGGTAACTGGTAACAAAAGTTCTCAGAAGATCTATCGCAGACATTCCGGTCGTCCGGGTGGGATGAAAACTGAAACTTTCGCCAAATTGCAAGTGCGGATCCCCGAGCGGATTATTGAAGTAGCAGTTAAAGGAATGTTACCTAAGAATTCAATGGGTAGACATTTATTTACTAAATTAAATGTATATGCAGGAGCAGAACATCCTCATGCTGCGCAGAAACCTGAAGTTTTAGTCATCGACACTATTCCTGGAGCTAAATAATAATTATGGAAGCAAGTACAAAGGCTGTTTACTGGGGTACTGGTCGCCGGAAATCCTCGATCGCGCGAGTCCGGCTCGTTCCTGGTACTGGTAAATTAGTAGTTAACGGCAGAACTGGCGAAGACTATTTCAATTTCCAGAGTGGTTATGTTTCTGCGGCTCGATCGCCATTAGAAACACTCGGCTTAGAAAGTGAGTATGATATCCTCGTTAATGCCCACGGTGGCGGTTTAACCGGACAATCTGATGCAGTTAAATTAGGTGTAGCGCGTGCATTATGCGAACTCGATCCTAATAACCGTAAACCCTTGAAAGTTGAAGGTTATCTCACCCGCGACCCCCGTTGTGTCGAGCGGAAGAAATACGGTCTACACAAAGCACGGAAGGCTCCTCAGTACTCGAAACGTTAAGTCGATCGTTGGTAGGCTATTTGTAATTGGTGCTTGGCTACCGTTCGGTCGAGCCTCAAATACAAGCCCACCCTAACCTTATCTCCGTGGAGAGAAATAAGAGCAGGGCAGTTAATTAAAATTGTTAAAATAAATCCTAAACTAAAGTCATGGCAAAAGCTGATATTCATCCTACTTGGTACCCAGAAGCCAAAGTCTATTGCAACGGTGAAGTTGTAATGACTGTTGGTTCTACCCAGCCCGAATTGCGCGTTGATGTGTGGTCTGGCAATCATCCCTTTTATACTGGGACGCAGAAAATCATCGATACAGAAGGTCGCGTCGATCGATTCCTCAAAAAATACGGGATGTTGGATACTACCGCTCCTGTTGAAGAACAGAAATAGCGAACCTAATTTAAAAAACCTAGAGGTGCGAACGTTGTGTTTTCGCGTCTCTAGGTTTTTCAATATATTTATAGAACATATTTATAGAACCCATTTGAGATCTGCGCTCGATATCCCATCATGAACACAATTACCTATAGGCTGCCGCAGATTGGAGACGAGCATCAAATTAGTGATTGCATGTGGGCTTCTGCGGTTTTAGGGGAACTCACCGATGGCACACCAGAAAGTGTTGCTGAATGGAAAAAGCTATGTAATCCAGAAGAATTAAGAGACAGAATCCTAAGTGGCGAGAAAGTTCTCGTTGCAACGTGGAATGAAATTATTGTTGGATTTATTGCCTTTAAGAGGGGCAATCATTTGTCATTGCTGTTTGTCCGAAGAGAATTTGCTGGGCAAGGAATCGGTCGAGAACTGTTCACACGATGCAGCGATGATTTTGATGAAGTCACTGTTAATGCCGCAGAAACAGCCGTTGGCTTTTATCAGAAAGTAGGGTTTATCCAATGCGGCGATCGATTTTTCAAGCATGGAATATGGGGAACACCTATGAAATGGGGTAACATTTCACATCAGGTAATAATAGAGGGCAAATTGGAAGATAGCAAGGAATACATAGATTATCCGCCAGAATTTGTCACCGATGCCGAATGTTTGGAAGTTCTCAATGAGCTGATCTCACGTGAGCCGCTTTTCCACCACCCTGAGTTCGGCACAACACGAGAGGATTTTGAGAATATGACCGATCTCGCTTTTTGGGAGGTCGGAGCCTCTGGTCGCCGCTATAGCAGAGAATATACATTAGCAGAAGTGGTGAAGCGATACGAGAACCCGCAATACCTTGGGATACATTCTCCACCGGAAAATGCTTGGGAGACAAAAGATTTCCATTGCCGTGAGATAGCTACCAACACTTACCTGCTTACATATACTCTCGTTCAAGAAGATAGGGCTACTCGTCGCTCAACTCTCTGGCAACGGATCGGTAATGATGGGAAGATTCTATATCATCAGGGAACGACTGTACAAGAGAGTTAATATGCGTTTATTCATCCTTTATCACTTTTATCACTTCTAGCGACCTAACTATCGAACATTCGCAATATTAGGTTTCGATTTGCTCGATCGATTTTATGAAATCTATCCCGATTTGCAAATTACGATCGCACTGCTGATGCAATTGAAACACTCGATCGATAATCGTAATGTTGGGTTTCAATTTGATCGATCTAACCTACACTTTTAATTCCTAATTGGTGCGTTATCCTGCGGGATAACACACCCTACCCTCTACTTTCTAACCTCTATC
>JBJOOY010000463.1:0-7078 GCA_046051065.1 Cyanobacteriota bacterium | reverse complement strand
ATTCACGACTGAATTGCGAGGGACTTTCATAACCTACCCTGTCAGAGGCACTCGCCGCAGTAGATTTTTCGACCAGCATCAGGCGACGCGCTTCTAATAGTCTCAATTGCTTCTGATAGTTCAGTGGACTCATTGATGTCACTTGCTTGAAATGGTGATGGAAAGAGGACGGAGACATCTTGGCTAAATCGGCTAGATTCTCAATCCGTAACGGCTGCCTAAAATCGGCTTTAATGTGTTGAATCACCTGAGCGATGCGCTGCATATTACTACCAGCGGTGGCAATCTGACGGACAGCTTCGCACTGTTCGCCCATCAGCAGGCGATAGTAGATTTCCTGGGTAATCATCGGAGCCAACATCGGAATATCTTGGGGTGTATCCAACAGCTTTGTCAATCTCAGAGCGCAATCGAGCAATGCTGGATCGGCGGTGCTAACAAAAAAGCTTCTGACCGAGGTTTCTTTTTTACTAGTGATGACATTGCTTTGAGCCGTAATAATTTCACCGAGTTGGCGCGGATCGAGATCTAGCTTAAATCCTAAATATGGTTGCGTCGGAGTTGCCTCGATAATAAATCCGCTAATCGGCAAATCAACAGAGAGAATTAAATATTGAGCCGCACCATAAGCATAAGTTTCATCGCCTAGTAATGCAGCTTTTTTGCCCTGGACGACGATTGCCAGCATCGGTGTACCGACAGCGGCTAAAGTACTGCCAACACAGGACTCTCTAGCAAATTGCAACCGATCGATACTTGTCTGATGAAAACCTTCACCCTTCCCGTCGGTGTGGCGAGTTATCAGTGTTGCTAGTTTTTTGCACTGACTAGCGATAGCTTCGCTGTCACCGTAGATCGATTCGTTGGCGGAGTCGCTGGGAACAAGCATCGTCATACTTTTGGGTGACTGAACTTAATTATCTTTCAACAGGTATTGTAGAACACTTTATCCAATTACAAAGCCTCAATTTGGAGGATTAGGCAATAAGTATAGAGATTTGTGTATTCACAACCCCGATCTTTATTCATATCATCAAGATACTGACTCAATCTAATTAGAGGATAAAATAATGAGCAATAGCAACAAAATTGCAGTCGTAACCGGATCGAGCCGAGGGTTGGGTAAAAGTACTGCCTTGAACCTGGCGAAAAAAGGGGTTGATGCGATCGTCACCTATCACAGCAACGCGGAGGAAGCAGCTAAAGTTGTCGCCCAAATCGAATCGCTGGGAGCCAAAGCGATCGCACTGCAATTAGATACTGCCAATACCAAAACCTTCGATGATTTTGCGGTACAAGTTAAGCATTCACTCCAAGCTAAATGGCAGATCGATCGATTTGATTTCCTCATTAATAATGCTGGCACAGGCGCGTATTCGTCTTTTATGGATACAACAGAAGCGGATTTTGACCAGTTGCTGAATATTCACGTCAAGGGCGTTTTCTTCCTCACCCAAAAGCTGCTGCCATTAATTAATGATGGCGGGCGAATTGTAAATCTTTCTACTGGTTTAACTCGAATAATTTTACCTGGATATGCTGCCTATGCCAGTATGAAAGGCGCGATCGAGACTCTAAGTCTCTACATGGCTAAAGAGTTAGGAGCCAGAAAGATTGCGGTAAATGTGGTGGCTCCAGGAGCGATCGAAACCGATTTCGGTGGTGGTGCGGTGCGTGACAATTCTGAGCTTAATCAATATCTAGCTGCACAAACTGCTCTCGGTCGTGTCGGTCTGCCTGACGATATTGGGGGTGCGATCGCATCGCTATTATCTGAAGACAACAAATGGGTAAATGCCCAGCGCATCGAAGTTTCCGGTGGGCAGTCGATTTCCAAAAATTAGTATATGTCAAGTAAGTATCAACTTCAAATTACGCCAACGATCCGCCGATCAATAACATAACGATAGGGCGAAATGCCCATAGATTGTCTGAACATGGTGGAAAAGTGATGCTGTCCTAGCCCTGAAACCGTCGCCATGTCTTGCAAACCGATGTTTTCGGCAAATGGGCATCGATATTAACGACAAGTAAATACCGCAATTCAGCAACACCCCATGACGAAAGGTGAGTTAAGAGCTTATGTTATGGTTCACCCTAACGATCAATCTGCATTCCATATATTTGTTGATCGATTTACTGCGGAAGTGCTTGCTCGTGTTTGTTCGCTACTCAATAATAATAGTCTCTATGTATTTGTGCAAGACATGAGTTCTCCCTCTCTCCAACCCTACTTCTTCCGAGAAGTCAGGTTTCTGGCATAGTAATCATCCTTGCTTACCAGCAATTGCTGTAGCAATATCTTCACGAGTTGCACCAAGTGCTAGTAATGATTTTATTAATAGATCGATCGACACAGATCGATCGGCAGCTTCCATTTTCGCCACTCGCGATTGACTAGAATTAATATTATCAGCTAACTTTTGTTGAGATAGTCGTTCTTGCTGTCTCATCTTTTTCACCGATTTACTCAAAGCCAATCGAATTTCGACGAGCGCTTCTTCTTCCGGCGTAAGTTGTAGGAATTCAGCTACGGTAACGACTCTACCGCCAGCAGCTTCTATCTTTTGTCTCTTGATATCATCCATAATTTATATAGCTAAATGAATTATCATGTTTCGAGCATTTCATCATATCTTTTGATTCTTTTTTGACAATTATCGACTATCTGCTTTATAGAACAAAACAAGCTCTTTGCTGTCGTTGGAAGTATTCATTTATTGGAATTTTTCTTAATTTAGAATTAGTAGAATCATGCATAAGCAGGATGTGTTTTACTTGTCTGTCAGTCACAATTATGTCATATCAGACATGATTGTGTCAACTAAAATCTACATCAACATCCCGACTGTGGCACAATCGTAGATAGCGGCAAATCGATACTTCACCATGACAGCTAATCTTCCCCCCCAGTACGACGCAAAGACAACCGAAGCCAAATGGCAACAGATTTGGGAAACCAACCAAACCTACAAAGTTGACCCAGCCAAAGGCGGGAAACCATTCTGCATCGTCATTCCCCCGCCCAACGTGACGGGGAGTTTGCACCTGGGACACGCCTTCGAGAGCGCGTTAATCGACACATTGATTCGCTACCATCGGATGCGGGGCGATAATACCCTATTTTTACCAGGGACAGATCATGCCAGTATTGCGGTGCAGACAATTCTAGAAAAGCAGCTCAAGGCTGAGGGTAAGACACGGTACGATGTCGGGCGGGAAGAGTTTTTAAAAAAAGCTTGGCAATGGAAAGCGGAATCGGGCGGGACGATTGTCAATCAGCTCAAGCGGTTCGGTGTTTCGGCGGATTGGACGCGGGAACGGTTTACCCTGGATGAAGGATTATCGGCGGCGGTATTGGAAGCATTCGTGCGGCTGCACAAAGATGGATCGATCTATCGGGGACAGTATTTAATTAATTGGTGTCCGGCTTCGCAGTCGGCGGTGTCGGATGTGGAGGTGGAGAATAAGGAGACGAATGGAAGTCTGTGGTATTTCCGCTATCCTCTCAGCGATGGTTCGGGACATATCGAAGTAGCGACGACGCGCCCTGAGACGATGTTAGGCGATACGGCAGTAGCGGTAAATCCCAAGGACGATCGATATAAACATTTAATTGGTAAAACTCTAACACTCCCGATCGTCGGTCGGCAAATTCCGATCGTGGGTGATGAATTTGTCGAGGCTGATTTTGGAACGGGTTGTGTGAAAGTTACGCCCGCGCACGATCTTAATGATTTTGCGATGGGTAAACGGCACGATTTGCCGCTGATTAATATTATGAATAAAGATGGCACTCTCAATGAGAATGCTGGAGAATTTAATGGACAAGAACGGTTTGCAGCTCGGCGCAATGTAGTTACTAAATTAGATGAGTTAGGTGTATTAGTTAAGATTGAAGCATATAAACATAACGTACCTTATAGCGATCGCGGTAAAGTTCCCGTCGAGCCATTATTATCAACTCAATGGTTCGTAAAAATTCGCCCGATGGCAGATAACTGTCTGAAGCATTTAGATAACCAGAATTCTCCTGAATTTGTGCCGCAACGGTGGTCGAAAGTATATCGGGATTGGTTGGTGAAATTAAAAGATTGGTGCATCTCGCGGCAATTGTGGTGGGGTCATCAGATTCCGGCTTGGTATGCGGTGAGTGAAACTAATGGGGAGATTGCCGATAATACGCCGTTCTTTGTGGCAAAGAATGAGGAAGAAGCACGGGCACAAGCGATCGATCGATTCGGTCAAACCGTCGAATTAATTCGCGATCCTGACGTATTAGATACTTGGTTTTCGGCAGGATTATGGCCGTTCTCAACTCTGGGTTGGCCGGAAAATACTGTCGATTTAGAGACTTATTATCCAACTTCTACCCTCGTGACTGGATACGATATTATCTTCTTCTGGGTGGCGAGAATGACGATGATGGCGGGATATTTTACAGGCAAAATGCCATTTGAAAATGTCTATATCCACGGTTTAGTTCTAGATGAAAATGGGAAGAAACAGTCTAAGTCGGCGGGTAATGGGATCGATCCATTATTACTGATCGATAAATATGGTACCGATGCACTGCGCTATACCCTGATTCGCGAAGTCATCGGTGCGGGACAAGATATTCGGATTCAATATAACCGCAAAACTGATGAATCGGAATCTGTCGAAGCTAGTCGGAATTTCACTAATAAATTGTGGAATGCGGCGCGATTTGTGATGATGAATCTGGAGGGAAAAACACCCGAACAATTAGGGAATGCTAACCCCGCAGATTTAGAGGTTGCCGATCGATGGATTTTATCACGCTTCCATCAAACAGCAAAACAGACAGGGGATTATATCGATCGATATGGTTTGGGAGAAGCGGCTAAAATTTTATATGAATTCTTCTGGGGTGATTTGTGTGATTGGTATATCGAGTTAGTTAAATCTCGGTTATTAGAAGATGCGGAAGCACATAGTAAATTAGTCGCGCAGCAAACTTTAGGATTCGTATTAGATGGGATCTTAAAATTAATTCATCCCTTTATGCCTCATGTTACTTCGGAGATTTGGCAAACATTTACCCAAGCAACCGAGGGCAATGATATTTCGATTCAAACATATCCGATCGCAGATAATAGCTTAATTAATATTGAACTCGATCGAGAGTTTGAATTACTAATTGGTGTAATTCGGACAACTAGAAATCTTCGAGCTGAAGCAGATATTAAACCATTAATTAAAGTCACGTTAATCGTGCAGAGTGATAGCGAAATCGAACGCGAAATTTTAGAGCGGGGTAAGACTTATATCTGTGATTTAGCGAAGGTTGAGGAATTAACGATTATCGATAAGTTAGCTGAAGAACCAGCTAGATCGATCGCGAGTGTTTTTGCAACGGTTCAGTTGATTCTGCCATTAACGGGAGTAGTTGATATTGATGCTTTCAAAGCAAAGATTCAGAAGAAGATCGATAAAATAGATAAAGATATCGCTTCAACTCATACTCGTTTGAGCAATCCTAAATTCGTCGAACGGGCGACTCCTGAAGTAGTTCAAGAGGCGAAATATAGTTTAGTTGAATTGGAGAAACAACGAGAGATTTTACTGGAAAGATTGCAACAATTTTAGAGGTAATATTGAAGAATGATAAACAAAGTTATTCCTCAAGATTTTACGATCGAAACTGCCAGGTGTCGGCTACGTCGTCCGTCGATGGAGGATATCCCAGATATCTTTGCTGCTACCCGTTTTGCTGGATTTAATGATGGAATGCGATGGGAAGCACCCACAACTATGGCGGAATTGGATGAGCCATTTAGGGTAAATTCTCGCGCCTGGGATGCTGGAGAAACCTTTACTTTCACAATCGCCAATCTGTCTTCAAATCGCCTACTCGGACGGATTGGGATTCGCCAAACTAATTCTACGGATGTTTGGAATCTGGGATTTTGGACACATCCAGAGTATCAAGGGCAAGGTTACATGACAGAAGCTACAATCGCAATTATGGCGTTTGGATTCGACAGGTTAAATGCAGCCCAAATTGAAGCAGGCTATGCACTTTGGAATAAGAGTAGCCAGCGTGTTTTAGAAAAAATTGGCATGAAATTTATTGAATATATTCCTCATTCATTTCAAAAAAAGGGGCGATGGATTGAGTCAAATAAGATGAGCATTAATCAGCAAGAATGGCTGGCTCTAAACCTTAACTAATCAATCTATTTTCACTGACACTAGGCGATCTTAACGATGATTGGAACGAGAGGTTACGCCAATGAGTTAACTTTACAGATATTGAAGAATAAATATCTATTTATAAGATGACAAAAGTTATTTCTCAAGATTTTTCGATCGAAACTGCCAGATGTCTGTTACGTCGTTCGTCGGTAGAAGATTTGCCAGCTATATTTGAAGCAACAACTTTTCTTAGATTTCATGATGGCATGGAGTCGGAGCCACCTGAAAGTATCGACGATTTATATGAAGCACTAACAGAAAATTCTCTCGCTTGGGAGGCGGGAGAACTCTATAGTTTTACCATTGCCGATCGCGCTATAAATAGCTTACTCGGACGTATTGGTATCCACAAAAATAAGCGATTGGGTGTGTGGAATCTGGGTTTTTGGACGCATCCAGCACATCAAGGGCAAGGCTACATGACAGAAGCTACAATCGCGATAATTGCATTTGGATTCGACAGGTTAGATGCCAGTTATATTGAAGCAAGTTACTCACTGTGGAACAAAGGCAGTCAGCGCGTGATGGAAAAAGCAGGGATGAAATTTGTGGGATATATTCCCCATGCTTTTCAAAAACAAGGACGCTGGATTGAAGCAAATAAAATGAGAATTACTAGGCAAGATTGGTTAGCTTTAAACCCGAGTTAAGCACTCATTATTAAAGATATTCGATCGCAATTATAGTTCATTTATTCAATACGTCCCGATACGACCGCTATCTTGACTCGCTATCTTCACTTGCGCTAATCGTAACACTCGATCTCCTAAAGTATAACCACGTTTAATCTCCTCAACAATTACCCCAGGTAAATACTCTTGAGTGTTAACCTCTTGAATTATTTCATGCAAACGGCTAT
>JBJOOY010000462.1:0-3919 GCA_046051065.1 Cyanobacteriota bacterium | reverse complement strand
TCGCGGGCATCTCGGGCATAGCGATCGATCTGTGCTGGCATCCCGAATGTTTGCACCAGTTGCAGCGCATTTACATGCCCCTCAAAGATCCGCCCCACCGCTAAATTGCCCCAACCGATCTGTTTGAGCATTAGTAACATTTCGTGAGTCAGACTGGCATCGATACCTAAGCCCAAACCACCGTATTCCGGCAATAGTGGTACCGCTAGCAATCCCGCCGCTGCAATTTGCTCGAATTCTCGGACTGGAAAAGTGCCAGTGCGATCGATCGAGGCAGCATTCGCCGCACAATAATCGGCAATCTCACCCACACGGGCGAATGATTCGGCTAGGGATAAACTGGTCATAATAAATACTTGTGAAAAATAAGTTTTCTGGTTGAGAGAGGGAATAGAAAATAGGGGATAGGGGATAGGGATTAATTCTGTTTCTACCGCCTCACAAGATGCTACTGTTAAGTTGCTGGTGAGGTAGAACCCGGATTGGCTGTGGACGTAAATCTTGCAATCGAGTGTTGAGATCGACGATCGCTCGATCGAGATTGACTAACGGCCATCGCTTCTGCCACACGCCATCCTGATGCTGAGAAGCTTCCACTTGCTCGAATAATAGATCGAAGGGCTGAGGTTGAGTAAGTTCCATCCACAACCATTGTCCGCAGATCCCTAAAGTACTAGCATAGTGAATTGCATCCCGTCTCGTATGCTGGTAACCATTTAAGATTTTGCACCACAGTTGGCGCAATTGCCGTCGCGTCTGAAATCGCGTCTCGATCGCGGCGGCTGATTCTACCAAACAGGCTTTCTGTCCGAGTTCCTGCCATTCATTCAGTTGAGCGGCAAAACCTCCCACCGTCCGGACTGTCTGTCGCGCCGAAGTTGTCACCTCTACTAAGGGACTGTGGCGGAACTTGGCACCGACTCGCAGCAACGCTCGATAAAACGCCACATCCTCTGGAGTCCGCACGGCAGGCATCCCACCAGCTTCGCGATACATGTGCGCAGTGACGGCAAAACTCGCCCCATAATGTTGTGCGTGACGCGGCCACCGATCGTGTGGATTACCATCTAGATATGTTTCGAGTTCGACGATTAGTTGATGATAGTAATCGCCGCGCAGATAGCGCTCTCTCACCTGCGGATCTAAGGCAGCACAGCTAGTCGGATCGGCCACAATCCTGCCGCCAACTGCATCTACACCTCGCGATATTTCTAATAATGTCGCCGCAATCCAAGTAGTTGCAACCTGGGTATCCCCATCAGTCGAGGCAATTACGCCAGATTTAGAGCCTAATCCAGCTAATCCTAGCCCTGCCAACCGATAATATGCCTCATCCATCAATATTTGCCGGACACGCCCGATATAGGCTTCTGCTGGCGGCAAAACTCGATCGATAATATGTAGCTGAAATTCTGGATGTTGGCGCGCAAATTGCCGTGCAATTTCTACAGAATTATCGGTACAGTTATTCGCTAATAAAATAACTTCGTAACGGTTAAAATTTAGCGATCGACCTTCAAGATCTGTTTGCTCGGCCAAAGCTTTTAGACAGGCTGGCAACAATTTGGCCTCATTTCTGACAGGAACGATAACGCAGATTTCACATTGCGGTAGTGGTACAGACCGGACTAGAGGACGATATGATTCTGCTAAACCTGGGTCAGATTTAATTGAAATACTATGGGCGCAGCTATCTTCCATACAAATTTTTTCGGAACTTGACAAGTGTAGAGGCTAAAATTGGTTTAACTATTTTAATAATATCAATTTATCGATTGCGATCGATCTATCTTTGGGATGATTTTTATTTGATAAATATCGTGTCTAATAATGGTTAGTATCACTTAAATCAATCTCGATCGATTGAATATTCACCGATCTCCACAACACAAATCTCGGTGTTTTTTAATTCATCGATCGCCCCATAATTCGATGAAGATAGTGTTAACTTTATTTAGATCGCTACAGGAGAAATAGACCGTGATTGTCAAACACCTACCACATGGGTGGCAAATTATTTATCATCGTTCTCATGCATTACTCGCAGCTCAAATCGGCGGTCAATGGCGACGCAAAGATGCACCACCGCGATTTTATGAAACGATCGCCGCAATCTCCCACCATGACGATTTAGAACGCGAATGGGAGGAGGATAATCTCACACCTTGCGGTGCGCCTAAAGATTTTATGATGGAAACCGAAACCTCATACCCCCGGATGGAAAAGCATCTCGAAAATGCCCTTTATCGCGGTCGATGGGTAACGTTATTAATCTCCGTCCATTTAGCGCGCTTAAATCAACAGGCTAAGGGGACATCTCAGACAGCAGATGACTTTTTAGCGCGGCAGTTAGAAATCCAAAAGCAATACCGCAAAGAATTAAAAGTTACTAAAGCTGATATCGATCGAGCTTATGCCTTTATGCAGTGGTGCGATCGACTGTCACTGATTCTTTGTCAACAGGAACTACCAGATGAAGAACGCGCTTTAGAAATTAGTAAAGGTCCAAATGGACAGCGGTATGATGTCATCAAATACAGCAACGATCTAATTACCGTAACTCCCTGGTGTTTTGAAGACGATCGCTTCACCGTTAATGTTGAGGCTTCTACTTTAAATGAAGTAAAATTCGCTGATAATGCTAGCCTAACCATAGCACTCAAACAAGCCCCCCGATCAATTATCGAGTGGACTTTTATTAAAGATGAAAAACAGTCGCTCAAGCAAAATAAACTAGCATAAATACTGTGAATACTGAGGGCAAAATGGAGATAATACGCGATCGAACGATGTTAGCAAATCTACCCGATTCAATCGCGGTAATTATTGCCAATTCACCCACTCCTGAACCAATGTTTACCGCTTTGATGCCAGCGATCGGGGAGTTTTTGCAAGCCGATCGTTGTTTTGTGTACTTGCGCGATCCCCAAACTTGTTTGGGGAAAGTCCCCTTTTGCTGGTGTCGCACGCCAATGATTCCCAAGATTTATAATCGCCATTGGATGTTGGAACCAGAGTCACTTGCTAGCGCAGATCCGATGTTTGCGGCTGCCTTAAGAACGGAACCAACAATTTTTATTGAAGACGTTAATACTGCTAACGCGCAGATTGTAAGTCAGCAATTCGAGCGCGAAAATTTCGGACATCGGGCACTCATCCACGCTCATTTGTGTCATAACAATCGACTGTGGGGTGTGTTACAACCTTGCATTTTCGATCGATCGAGAAAGTGGACGCCGATCGAGCGACAAACGATCGAGCAAATTGTTACATTAATCGTCCCGATCGCGGTTAAATATGTTATCGATCGTCGAGTCTCGGTGCGTTATGCTCAGCAGTAACACACCCTACCGATCGCCATCTTGAAGAGTATGTTGTCGCCCTAGCGAGTAACGCACCATCTGTTTTTAGCTACTTCAAGTTATAAACTTTAGCTTTGGCTTCAGCCTCAGCATTCTTATTTTCATCTTCATCGTTATCTGAGCCGATAACTTTAGATGGTACAGTTGGCGTGTCAATGTTAGCCTTAGCATTTTCGACAGCATTATCGGCATTTTCCTTGACTTTTTGACCGCTAGTGCTAACTTTTTCTTTAATATTATCGATCGCGTTACCGACTTTATCCTCGATCTTTTCAGCAGCAGTTTGAGTTTGAGATTTTACATCTGCTGCACCGTCGCGAGCTTGGTCTGCTGCTTCTGTAGCGTTGTTTTCGATACTCATAGTACTTGAGGAATTAGTTTTTGGATGTCTACATCAATATAATTGCTACCGATCAATTACAGCATCTCCTAAAATATCGATCTTTTGCTACCGATCGCCAGGAAAATCCTGAAATTAGTGAATCAAAATCTCCCATTAGATAGATGTCGAATGAACTATTCTGAAGCTATCGACCTGAATTATCAGCTCGGATTAG
>JBJOOY010000461.1:0-5475 GCA_046051065.1 Cyanobacteriota bacterium | reverse complement strand
CAAAAAGAGCAGTTCAATCGTCAAGCGATGGAAGATACATTGACTGACTTAGCGGCGATTCTATCTCCTCAGCATACATCCTCTGTGCCGCAGATCGCCATGTCGATCGATAATCCCGATCGACAGTTGCTACTGGCAGCAGGTATGGTGGGCAAAGTACTGGGGATTAACATTTGTCCGCCTGCTAAGTCAGAAGATTTAGATCGAGTGCAATCGCCGATCGAGGCGATTGCCCGTGCCTCTAAGGTGCGGCTGCGGCGGGTGACGCTGCGGGATGATTGGTGGCAGCGAGACGGTGGGCCGATCCTA
The DNA here is from genome assembly GCA_046051065.1 of Cyanobacteriota bacterium. Classification (GTDB taxonomy): domain Bacteria; phylum Cyanobacteriota; class Cyanobacteriia; order Cyanobacteriales; family Chamaesiphonaceae; genus Chamaesiphon. Next base: position 5,166 of record JBJOOY010000461.1, on the reverse strand, counting down.
TCTTCTACCCTAGCAGATAACCAGCCTGTGGCACTCCTACCCATTTCCGGCTCCCGCTATGAACTGCTCGATCCCTTAACTTTGGTTCGCACTCCAGTCGATGGTCATCTTGCCGAGAGAATTGCACCGATCGGCTATACCTTCTATCGTCCGCTGCCACTCTTACTGACTACTCAAAGTCTGCTGCAATTTGCAGTCAGAGGTCAGGGAAAGGAGCTACTGATCATTTTAGGCACGGGCATTGTCGGGGCATTACTCGGCATGTTGACTCCTCAAGCCACTTCAATTTTAATCGACAGTGCGATTCCCGATGCCGATCGGGGATTATTAATCCAAATCGCTTTGGGGCTACTAGCAACCGCTGTTGGTAGCACGCTGTTTCAATTCACCCAAGGCATTGCCCTGATGCGATTGGATGCTTTTGCTAATTCCTCGATCCAGGCTGGGGTATGGGATCGACTGTTAAATCTGCGGGTATCCTTTTTTCGCCAGTATGCGATCGGCGATCTCAATTCACGAGTCACTGCAATTAGCCAGATCCATCAAAAATTGAGTAACACTGTTCTCAAAACAATCTTCTCTAGTCTGTTTTCGTTGCTCAATTTAGGGCTACTGTTCTTCTATAGCAGTCAACTGGCGATGATCGCTGTGGTTGTAGCTCTGGTGCATATCGTTGTCACGATCGTTTCTGGCATCTTGAAATTGCGCCAGGTTCGTCCTTTACTCGAAAACCAAGGTAAACTATTTGGCGTGGTAGTGCAGTTGATTCAGGGCACCACTAAAATTCGGGTAGCGGGTGCGGAGTCCAGAGCCTTTGCTTACTGGGGACAAGAGTATCGGCACCAGCTTCAACTAATCTTACGCGCCCAAGGGATTGAAGACAGTCTGGCGGCGATCGATAAGATATTACCTGCAATTACCACGGCTGCCCTATTCTGGTTTGCGATTACGTTGCTGAAGCAATCCCAGCCAGGCGGCGGCTTATCGACAGGTAGCTTTCTGGCATTTAATGCGGCATTTGGCACTTTTATTAGTGGTGCTAGTAGTTTGAGCAGTACAGTGGTCGATGTGCTGGAAGTCTTGCCCCTGTGGAAACGTGCCGCACCGATTCTGAATGCCCTGCCCGAAGTAGATGCCAATAAAACCGATCCAGGTCGGCTAGTCGGTAAGTTGATTGTAGACCATGTGATGTTTCGCTATCGCGATGATGGCCCGTTCATCTTGGATGATGTGAGTTTTCAAGTGGAACCAGGTGAATTTATTGCCTTGGTTGGGCCGTCTGGCAGCGGCAAATCAACGCTATTTCGGCTGCTATTAGGCTTCGATCTCCCAGCAGCGGGCACCATTTATTACGACGGACAAGACTTAGCCGGATTGAATGTGAATGCAGTCCGCCGCCAGCTTGGTACGGTGTTGCAAAACAGCCGCTTAATGTCTGCCTCGCTATTCGAGAATATTGCCAGCGGTGCCACGATCTCGATGGATGAAGCCTGGGAAGCAGCCCAAATGGCTGGCTTTGCTGCTGATATCGAAGCGATGCCGATGGGAATGCACACGCTCATTAGTGAAGGCGGCACGAATCTGTCTGGGGGACAACGGCAGCGATTACTGATTACTCGATCGCTGGTACTCAAACCCAAAATCTTGTTGTTTGATGAAGCGACGAGTGCGCTCGATAACCGCACTCAATCGATCGTCAGCCAAAGCCTAGAGCAGCTAAAAGTGACCCGGATTGCGATCGCCCACCGACTCAGCACGATTTACAATGCCGATCGAATTTATGTCTTAGATGCAGGTCGGATCGTCCAACAAGGAACGTTTGCAGAACTAGCCAATCAAGCAGGATTGTTCGCCCAACTCATTGCCCACCAAACGATCTGACAAGTGTTATTTGGGAATCGATCTCTCAATCAAACTCTACTTTCGCTCGGAGTTATTTATTTATCAACAAGTTTATGTTTTTTAGTAACCCAGTTGAATTTGCTAAGTCAGAAAACATCTTCCCGTTGGCAGTCAGGCTCTTAGAACACCTACAGGATGCTGCCACCAAAATTGCGGTAGCAATGATTATGGCGGTGATTATGCCGATGGTGCTGTTGACTTATGTCAACTTACAGCAGTTCGCGGAGATTGCCACCAATAGCGAATATCGTCAATTGGAGCTATTGGCTAGTAATGCAGTGCAACGATTCGATCGACTATTATTGGCGCGTCAGGATCTAGCCACAGCAATTAGTCAACGAGCGGATATAGTGAAATATTTGGCAGCACCACAATCTGCTCCATCCGTTTTACCACAACTCACAGAGCTAGTAGCTGGCCATCCAGACATCGAAGCCATTTTACTCCTAGACTCCAATGGCAATTGCTTGAGTGCCACAATGCACCAGTTCATCGGACATACTTACCACTTGCCAAAAACTGAGGTCTTTAGTTATCTACACAGCAATGTCCGCAATTATCCTGGCATGTTTGTAACCCATCATTTAGACCCGCATCATCGATCTGGAGCGGTGCTATTAAAATTGCGGGGGGTCGAAATTTGGTCGCTGGTAAATCGCGGACTACCGCCAAAAACTGCTGGACAATTTTTTCTGAGCGACGAACGGGGCACGATTATCAGCCATCCCCAATTATCTTTGCTCTACCAACGGATAGTCGATGTTGCACCAGGCTTAGTCCCAATCTTGGCTACCCATAGTGCGGGACACTTCACCTATCAACCCGAACGGGGTCGGATGCCACAAATCATTGGCTTTACAACCTCGATCGTCCAGCCTTGGGTGCTGGGAGTTAGTCGCTCTCAAGCTGAATTTCAGGCACCACTAGCAGACATCACTTGGCTGAACTTGCAAGGGGTGGTGTGTGTAGGCAGCATCGCCGCCGCGATCGCCATGTTACTGGCAATCTATATCTCTCGCCCGATTCAGGGATTGACGATCGCCGCGCAGTCATGGGAACAGGCAAATGATGAAAACTCGATCGAGCATATTCATCAAAATTTGGCTAAATTCGCTGCCACTCCAGATGACTTGGGGCAATTGGTGCGGGCTTTTTTGAATATGACCGATGAGTTACACCGCCGCAATCTCCAGCTTAAGACGCAGGTGCAATCTTTGCGCATTGAGATCGATCGGACTAGGTGCGATCGAGATGTGGCAGAAATTTCTGAGGGCCAAAATTTTCAGCAGCTCCAGCAGAAAATTAAGCAACTGCGAAACCACGAAAGCAGTGGCTCAGAGCCGGAGAGTGATTACTTTCAACGGCTACAGGATCGGGTGCAGTCACTCAGGCGAGTCGATCCACTGACCTAAAGTACATTCAAATTTTACAATCACTACAGGAGTCATAAAATGGCAGAAATTATTGCAGTACATTCCTTTCGGGGCGGCACGGGAAAATCTAACTCGATCGCCAATCTAGCGGCGTTAATTGCCATCCAGGGGCAGCGCGTGGGCATTATCGACACAGATATTCAATCGCCTGGCATTCATGTGATTTGGGGTCTTAATCCAGAGGAAATCAACTTTACCTTAAATGACTATTTGTGGGGACGGTGTGGCATGAAGGATGCCGCCGTGGATCTGACACCTGTACTTAATGCAGCGGTGGGAAAAGATGTTAAGGGTCATCTGCATCTAGTCCCTGCTAGCATCAAGGCAAATGAAATCGCCAGAATTTTGCGGGAGGGCTATGATGTTGTCCGGCTCAATGATGGTCTTCAGGAGCTAATTCGCAGTTTGCAATTAGATTATCTGTTGATCGATACCCATCCAGGCTTGAACGAAGAAACCTTACTATCGATCGGCATTGCCGATTTGTTGCTGATTGTTCTACGTCCAGATAGTCAGGATTTTCAGGGGACAGCAGTGACAGTGGATGTGGCACGTAAATTGCAGGTGTCCAAGATGGCGTTGTTGATTAATAAAGCATTGCCGGAAATGTCTGCCCAAGATTTACAGCAGCAGGTAGAGGAAATTTATCAAGTACCAGTGTTAGGTGTATTGCCTTTATCGATCGAGGTAGCTCAGTTAGCCAGCCAGGGCGTTTTTTGTCTTCGCTATCCCGATCACCCCATTTCGATCACCATGCAAGCAGTAGCCGATCGATTAGTCGGAGTGAGTGTATGATGTTGACTAAAATCCCTTCCGGCTTATTAGCTCCAGCCCAGGCGCGTCTAGAACAACGTCGTCAGGTATTGGTAGACTATGGAGCTAATGATGCTGAAATTTTAGAGTTATTGGCTTATAACCAGAATATTTTCTGCCACGATCGAGACTGGGATTCGTCACCAGAAACTCATGTAGTAATTTGGCGAGAATATATCGCAGATGCCACCGAGATTGGGGTATGGGCAAGTTTGCAGCAGCGATTGGTGCAGTTACGATGGCCGATCGAGACGGGTGTTTCAGAGCTGCCTGAGTATCGGGATAGTACGCTGCGGGGCTTGCCAATCTCAGCAGGGATAGTGGGTTTGAAGTTGCGATCGCCTCAACAGCTAGAACTGTTTATCCATGAGACTTGGGCGGGGCCAATTCCAGTAATTTTTGCGGGCGATCGATCGGATTTCGATCGGTTGGTGCAGGCTTTATTACGTCGTAATGAACCCGATCCGATTCCGGCAGCAATGGGAGCCTGTATGGTAGCGGGGTTTAATAATTGGGATCGGGTACAACGTTATCGTGCCGATTGGGAGTCTCAAGGGGGGACGGAAACTTGGGCGCAGGCTTGGCAGCGGTTATTGCCCCAAAAGCAACTATATCAGGATCGGTTGATGATTTTGAGCGATCGCCCTTATAGCAATGTGGCAGCGGCAGAATTGGGTTTGACAGATGAGGTCTGGCGCGATCGATCGCGCCAGATCCGGTTAGAGCATGAATCGATCCACTATTGGACAAAACGATGCTTGGGCACAATGCAAAATAAGGTACTGGATGAGTTAATTGCCGACTATTGGGGTTTAGTGGTGGCGATGGGGGATTACCGCGCCGATTGGTTTCTACTGTTTTTGGGCTTGGAATCTTGGCCGATATTTCGATCGAGTGGTCGGTTGGCGAATTATCGCGGTAAACCAGCTCTTTCGGATGGGGCTTTTAAGATGTTACAAGGATTGGTAGTAGCGGCGACACGGAATTTAGAACAAGCTCATCGTTTGGCTTTGCCATT
>JBJOOY010000460.1:0-3217 GCA_046051065.1 Cyanobacteriota bacterium | reverse complement strand
AGTTCGACAATTTTACGCGATCGATTGGTCAACGATCCAGAACCAGACGTTCAAGCCGCCGCCGCCGATGCGATCGGTGCATTGAAACTCACCGCCGCTTTTGACGATCTCCAACACCTGTATGAGACCACCAATGAATGGTTGATCCAATTTAGTATTGTGGCTGCTTTAGGCGAGTTGGGCGAACCGCGTGGGCTGGGATTACTCCAAACCGCCCTGAATTCTGAGACTGCACTAGTTCAAACTGCGGCAATTGGGGCGATCGGCGAATTAGGCGATGCTGATGGTGTTCAAAGTATTATCCCATTTGTTACCCATCCCGACTGGCAAATTCGCTACCAATTGGCACGTTCGCTCCGCGCCTTGGGTGGAGATTTAGCCGATCAAAATTTAGCAATCCTCGCAACTGATTCGATCGAGCAAGTTGCCAACGAAGCCAAAGGTATTGCTTGAATATAGAGTACTAAGAGTTTGCCAACTAATCTGAGCGCGTACTTTGCGTTTCACAACCAACTTAAACGGAGGTCGAGTGACGATCGAAGATTTAGCTGCTACTCAAACTCTAGATTTTCGATCGCCTGAATACCGCGTGGATCTCCCAGCTTGAGCAAGGCTGCTTTGGCATCCTCTCTCACACCCAAATCGCGGTCTTCTTCTAATACTTGAATCAGCGCATCAACAGCCGTAGCATAAACCACATTAGAGGGTAATTCTCGACACAATCGCCCCAAAGACCAGGCACAATTACTGCGGACAGCCGCGAGCGGATCGTTAATTAAAGCTTCAATAATTGGTGGTACAGTGGCAACTACAGCCTCATAACCAAGATCAGCAGCTTGAGCCAGGGAACTCGCCGCCCACAGCCTCACAGCGGCAATATCCAGCTTAAGCGAGCGTAAAAGTGGTTTGAGGGCACGCAGATCGTGACAGTTGCCCAGTGCCCAAACAATCCCTTTACGGGCGTAACCATTCCAATCTCGATCGAGTTGTTGGATCAGCGGTTCGATCGCATCTTGGCTGGGATTGCGTCCTAGTGCATAAGCAGCAGCAACTCTCACCAGCGGGCAAGGATCGGTCAGCAATCGAATTAAATGGGGAATCGCCCGGGCATCTTGAATTTCACAAAAAGCTCGTGCAGCCAGCATTCGCTGAGTAGTGACTACATGGGTTAGCAATGGCAACATTTCCTCTGGATCTGGTTTAGGCGGCTCGGCTGTGGTATCCAACACCTCTAAGGTATCCAAATTGTCAAGAGGACTGTCTAAATCGGTGTCATCCTCTAGGAAGTTCAGATCTTCTTCGTAAACCATAATAAATAATCGAGCCTGTGCCCATCCCCAAAAGTCAGTCTTAGCTTCAAATCGATCGCCCCTTATCTCGATAAATATCGAAAGCATATATATTATACTCTCGATATTTACTATTTGATCGAACCTAAACGACGATCGGTTATAACTGCCGATTGATTAATTTGGATCTAAATTAGATTTGAGTTTTAATTGTAGATCTGTACCTTTTTTGAGCACAACTTCACCACCAGGACTAGATAGGACAAACGCTGTAGCTGCGGCTGCACCTGCGAGTTTACCTTGTTTAAATTTAGTTTTATCACCGATAAAGTTACCAGCGATCGTACCACCTAAAATGATGCCCGCATTTTTGAGAAATTGTCCCTTAGTTTTACTTTCAACTTTAGTATTGACTAAGGTTGCATCGATTGGTAATAGCTCACCATTTTTGAGTTTGATATCATCAAAAACTAGATTCAGTTGGGCTTTTTTGCCTCTGGCGGCTTTAGTCACATTTTCTAGATGTCCTTCGATCTGAGCATCTTTTAAAGCCGGATATTTGCCGACAGAGCCATTTTTGATTTTAGCAGCGAATTTTTCGTTATTACGATTTTTACCTGTCGAGAGTTCTCTCTGTAAGTCGGTATCGATTGTCGTACCTGCGGGAACAGCGGCTAATGCACCACCTTTTGCGGTTGTGGCTGGCTTCTTCCCACCAGTTGCAGTAGTCATGGCGCTACTGGTAGCTGATTTGACCGCAGTAACAGGTTTATCTGCCACCTTATTACTACAACCAACTAGGCTACTTAGAGAAAGCGTAATTAGAACTAATGAAACAGATTTATTCAACATAATTTTTTTTAGACTCCACACATCAAACCACACTAATTTTTGTGCGATTAGGTGTATTCTACCATTAAGGAATTAATTCAACTACTGTTTAGTTGTCGCGATCGAATCCGATTATCCTCACTATTTGCGGTAGGAATCTCTTCTTGCATAGCTCTGCCGATGAGATCGTCGATCTAAATCTTCATCAAATTAACATTTAAATCCGCTCGTCAAATCTAGTTCTAAAACTTCCATATTTGAGCCAGTATTGCTTGACCTGATGATGGGGCGTATGTAAACTAGCAGTTGCCCGATAGAGAATAACTTGACGACGATCTCCAATCCAGATTTTACCGATCGATTCGACCGAAATTAAAGTGCCACCTAGAGCGATAATGCCATCTGTAAATCGTTCGATCGTACTATAATCAACCGTTTCAAACACAAACAAATTTCCAGAGCAAATTAAGTGTCGGCTCCGAATCCAGCATTGCATTTTTTTCTCAGCTCCCGGTGGTAACATCCACTAAATTATGAATTATAAATTATGAGTGATAATTTTTTTTAAGAAGCTGTAAGATTATCATAAGTTTTGATTCAATCTAGTTCGGCAATCTAGCAAAATTATACAAGTGACAAGTTAATTTCATCTGCAAAATTAGTTACTTTTTCAAATTTCAGCATGCCATACGCCGAACCCCAGACTTTTTCATGGGTGTTAAGATCCATGCCTTGATCGAGACTTACCCAAGTAGTTTCAGTAATTTCCACATCACTGATCAGATAAGTCATCGTGCCATTTCGATCGATTAAACATTGATTACCTGGTTCGACTCCGCCCCGAAACATTTCGCCTTCGCGGTGAAAGATCATCGAACAGTTGCAGCGACGTTCCAGACATTCGGGCGTAATAGTCTTTAAAATCTCTGGTTCCCGTGCGGCTCCAGCATAGAGCATCGCATCTTTGAGGCTATAATTTTCGATATAAGTATCTCCTCCCCAATTCTCCGTAGGAGAGGCTGCGCCAACGATTAATCGATGTACGCCCTGACGATAGGGACTCCACAAATCATAATCGTATACCTGCTCGGAATAAA
>JBJOOY010000459.1:0-2957 GCA_046051065.1 Cyanobacteriota bacterium | reverse complement strand
CAAAGTATTCGACCCCAAGAAAATATCGACAAAATTGTAAAATATATTAAACATAATTTCCGATCTAGTTCTTCCACTATTCACTGTTAACTACTCAGTTGGTGGATCCACAGGTGTTTTTGGTGGCGATAACTCATTTCGCAACCGCGAAATAATAGTTTTATCATCTACTCGATTGAGTATTTCCTGAATTACTGTATTCGCACCCAATTGTCCCCAGGTACAACCAGCTTCTAAATAGGTTTGAGTCGCTTTACCAACAGCAAAACTACCATAACCCGCGATCGCAGCTTGAATGGCACCCGCACCGAGATAGCCAGGAATAGCAGCAACATTCACGCCACTACCGATAATTGCTGAAGTTTTGCCGATGCCAAACAGCACGCTAGTGACTAATTCACCCAGCAATAAACTACCACCGCTAAATAGAAGACTGCTGAATAATTTACTCAACTCATAATTGGTCAGCGGGAGATTATATAACTTCGCCAGCGATCGAATTAAGAGTAAATCGACAAATACTCCGCCCAATACATCAAAGATTGCCACAGGATTAGCGGCTACAGCGATCGCCTTATACTGAGCAAATTTTCGCACTAAGGCATTCGCTTCCGACTGCATGGCTGTGAGGGTGCTTTTGACTAAACTCGTCTCTGCCGAACGTGCCTGTACCAGTGCATTGATCGCTAATAAAGATCGACCCTCACGGTTTAATAACTCTTTAATTTTCGCTTGGAGTGGGGCAATTTCGGCGGCGGGTTTTTCCAACTCAGATTTTTTCGTACCATCAGGATATTCGATCCGAACTTGAATTGGAGTCGGATCGGCAGATACCATCACTACCTCATCAGCCGATAGCAGTCGCTGCAATAATTCACCACTGGCATTATCCCCACTCAGTTTTTGCAACTGCTGATAGATAGTTTGCCGCTCTTGCGCGGGATAAAGATCGGCTTTATTAAATACTAATAGTAAAGGTTTTTGCGCCTGACGTAGTTCGCATAGGAATTGATACTCTAATTGAGTGATATCTCCAGCAATGATAAATAAAATTAAATCTGCTTGACTGACAACTTCCGCCGACATTTTGGCTCGAGCATCGCCATCGATTTCATCTAAACCAGGCGTATCGATTAAATCGATTTGGGTGATGCCATCTGGCGACCACCGGATCGATCTCGGAAACCGAGTCACCCCATTCAGCGGGCCAACTTCCAGGATTTTCTCCCCAATCAAGGCATTTAATACAGCCGATTTACCCCGACTGACCAAGCCAAATGCCGCAATCTTATAATTACTTTGCTCTAGCTTGGCTAAAGTGTCTGCTAATGTATCTAGATCGCTCTGCAAGCTGGGTGAAATGTCCCCAACCTTAGCAGCAGCATATCTGGACAAACTTTGCTGTAAACTTGCTTTAGCACGGTCTAAATCTAATGATACTGGTGTGGTAGTGGCGGTAGGATTGGGGGCGGTTTCTGAGTTACTCATCGCAAATACTCGGTCGGTATGATGGACTCGATAGAATTTTTAGGTTAGCGGCAATGCCTGATTAAAGACAGATCGATTGCCCGCACAGATCTGATTCCGGCGATCTCTAGATCGGGTGATGTTATTTATTATCCCTCGATCGGGGAAACTGACGAGTAAATGTTGACAGATGATGAACATCTTAGCTTAGTTCAAAACCCACCCGGGTATCTTGGGTGGGTTTTAAAAACCAGTGCCGTGAGAGTCTACCCTAGCTTACTTTTTACCAAAGAAGCCACCAAACATTTTCCCTTCATTAGCTTTTTTGGGTGCAACTTTGCCATTAGCCGCAGCTCCGCTAGTGGTTGCTCGATCGAATTCCTGTTTGATCTGAATGACTTGAGGATGCTTGGGATCGAGTTGAAAGGCTTTATTAATCGAAAGTTTCGCCATTGTAGTTTGTTGTTGGCGTAAATAAGCTAATCCTAATAAAGCATGGGCGCGTGCGTTACCTGGCTCGGTACTGATACCGTCTCGGAGTTCCTGAATCGCATACGTCCAATTTTTCTTACTCAGATAATCTTCTGCCCGTCGCAATGCGCCTTCTACTGATGATGTTTTTGATGGCTCTGAGCCTGTCGTGCCTTTGCCAGTTCCGGCAACTGCACCATTTGACGCAGATGGTGGTGTAGATCTGACTGACTGTAACTGTTTTCGCAACAGATACACCAGATTGAGTTCGCTAATTTGATTGATGACATCGACACTTTCCGCGAGGGACTGATATTGTTTTGCCACAATTTCTGCTAACAATCGATCGTAAACAAGCTCGAAATCATCACCACTTTGGTAAAGTTGTTGGCACACAGGAGCGGTAATCTGGATTTTGTTACCTTCTTCTACTAAACGTTTACCGATGAGTTCTAGCATCATCGTGTGTTCTTCGCGCTGGGAGGCACGAGAAAGCGTTCCATAAGCATGAGTTACCAGCCGAGAAAATAATTGCACGGCTAATTGTCGATCTGCATCGGTCTTCCAGTTCCCACTATCGGGATGTAACAATCTCGCAACAGCCTGATACCGTGCTCGAATATCCACTTCTTTGGTATTTATACCCACACCCAAGATAGCGTGTCGATCGGTGAAATCAAACTGAAATAATCCGCGATCCAGTTGAAAACTCATATATATTTGGGCACAAAAACAGGAATTACAGATCGGGTACGGGAGTCTCGATCGGTTTATGGACTCCACACATTACCTCAATTTATATATTCCCCATCCCGACCTGAATATTGACGTTTACCCTAAAATTTCTTGCTGTGTTATGGCAGTGGCTAGGAAACTGTACCTGATTGGCATGACTCTAACTTTTAATTTGTGCGAGTAATAGTAGCAAAAATCCAACCCTGATTATTTTGATGAAAACCAGGTACATCATTAGCATAAGCGATTAACTTACCACTAGTAGTTGCATTAAAATTTAGACT
>JBJOOY010000458.1:0-2553 GCA_046051065.1 Cyanobacteriota bacterium | reverse complement strand
TGTTGCTGCCTATAAAATTGTTGCCAAACGGTTGGGTCAATGGCGAGAAACTTGGGCAAAAGGGATCGCATTAGACAAAGAAACTAGAGCATTATTGAATAGTTCAAAGTGGGTAAATGCTTACTCAGTAGCTGTTAAATTAACCCATTTAAATAATCATTATTGGGCAACGACAAAATATCAGGAGTTAGCAGATTTAGTCCAAATCGCTAAGGCTGATAGTATTAAACTAGATGAAGCACGACAGTTAGTTAAAAGCAACGATCTCAAAAACCTGCTTAAAGCAGTGGAGATCGCTAAAAAGGTCGATCCTCAGAGTTTTGCCCGTACAGAAGCTCAAAATATTGTGGGGACAGTAGCCAAACAAATGCTCGTTCTAGCTAGAGCTAGATTCGATAAAAATGACTGGAAAGGTACCCTAGAACTTGCCAATCAAATTCCGGACGCAGCAGCAACTAAAATCGAGCTGCAAGATCTTACCAATTTAGCGCAAGCTCAATCTCATGCTACAAATGGAAACATTTCTGAGTTAGAAACAGCGATTTCACTGGTTCAAAGTATCAAGCTGGAAAGTCCCATGTATGCTCGATCGCAGCAATCGATGGGGAATTGGCAACTGGAAATTCAGGATCTAGCCGCTTTACAACGGGCGAGAAGTTTGGCAGGAACTGGTGCCATTAACGATCTCCAAGCTGCGACTGCTGAGGCTCAACGCGTTGCCCCTGGCAATCCGCGCGGTAAAGAAGCTGCTCAACTTATCTCTGAATGGCGTCAGCAAATTGAAGTCATTCAAGATACACCTTATATCAATGCTGCCGAGAAATTCGTAGCCAGCGGTACCACTCAGGGATCGCAAGCGGCGATCGCTCAACTAAATCAAATTAAATCGGGACGTGCCCTTTACGCTCAAGCTCAACAAAAAGTTCAGCAATTGACAGAAGAAGTTCAACGGACTGAAGATGGCCCGATTTTAGCGCAAGCAGAAAGTTTGGCTAGTAATGGCGATCTGACTGCTGCTGTTACGACAGCAAAACGCATTGGCAAGGGACGAGTGCTCTCAGCTCAAGCGAAAGAACGAATCGGTGATTGGCGAGGTCAACTACAAGCAGCCGCTAATTTAGCCTCAGCTCAAAGATTGGCGGGTAATGGTGGTCCCGAATCGCTGTTGGGAGCGATTAGAGCTGCGGCGAGAATTCCCAAAAGTTCTTCTCTGCGCAGTCAAGCCAGATCGTCGATAGATACTTGGGGGATGCAAATGCTGGAAACCGCTCAAAATCTGTTTAATACCGATCCCAATCGCGCGATCGAAATTGCTAAAACGATTCCGTCAAATACTTCTGCTTACAGTGCTGCCCAAAATGAAGTCCAGCAGTGGGAGCAACAACTCAATAATCCGATCGTGCCACCGAGTCAGACTAATTTAGACAATGGCATACCAAATGGTCTGCCGAATAATAACTTACCCAGTGGTCTACCTAATAACGATCCGCCTAGTGGTCTACCCAATAATAATTTACCCAATGGTTTGCCATAATTAGTAGATATACTTCGCACGGTTATAAATTGCGGTTTTGTGGATGGGTGGATGGGTCATATCATCACGATTTTGGAATGCTCAGATTATACCCACTCAAAGTGTAGCTGATTGTCTATCGTCGATACTAGTAATTATTTATCATTAAGTTATCATCATGGAAATTATTCGTATTCCAGTTTTATCCGATAATTATATCTTTTTGCTAATAGATCGAAAACGTAAAATTGCCGCAGTTGTCGATCCGGCTGAAGCTGCACCAGTATTAGCAGAATTAGCCCGACATCAAGTCGAACTAGTGGCAATTTTTAATACCCATCATCATGGCGATCATGTCGGTGGAAATCAGGAATTAATCGCAGCATTTCCGAATGTTCGTGTTTACGGCGGTGCCGAAGATCGGGGGAGAATTCCTGGGCAACAGGTATATTTAGTAGAAAGAGATCGCGTCCAATTTGGCGATCGAGTAGCTGAAGTGTTCTTTATCCCCGGACACACCCGCGCGCATATTGCCTATTATTTTCCGCCTGTAGCAGCCGACGAACCAGGTGAATTATTTTGTGGAGATACAATTTTTGCTGGCGGTTGTGGCCGATTATTTGAAGGCACCCCCGCCCAAATGGTATCATCGATTTCTAAATTACGACAGTTGCCCGATCAGACGCGGATTTGGTGCGCTCACGAGTATACATTAGGCAATCTTAAATTTGCAGTGACTGTCGAGCCGGATAATCAAGAGTTGCAAGAGCGACTCATCAATGTCACCGCAGCTCGCAGTAATTCTATCCCTACCGTACCGACATTTTTAGACATCGAAAAACGTACCAATCCCTTCCTCCGCTGGGATGTTGCAGCATTACAAACTAGTGTAGCCACTCACGATCCGATCGAAACCTTTGCCAGAATTCGCGGTCGCAAAGACCAATTTTAGGCGTTCGTTGCTGGTGTAGATAAATAGGCTAAGATGAGGAACATTTGATGTATGTTGTGAGGAAAGATACATGAAACTTAGAATTAGG
>JBJOOY010000457.1:0-4584 GCA_046051065.1 Cyanobacteriota bacterium | reverse complement strand
GAAGCTTTAGCTGGCGAACGGGTAGCGTCCTTCTTACCCATCATCGCTAAAATGAGTGAAGAGTATGACGTTCATACCGTTGCCGCAGCAGCACTACAACTAGTCTACGACCAAACTCGTCCTGCCTGGTTGGATATGGAAGAACCCCAAGCGCGTTCTCACGATCGCGATTACGATCGTTCCAATAGCTACAAATCTCGTGGTGGCGAGCGTCGCGGCGGTAGCGGTGCTAGTAGTAAACCAGTTCTGCGTTCTGGTGGCGGCGGTGAACGTTCTGGTGGTGGCGGTCGTTACGATCGGCGTGACAGCAGCAGCGCACGCAATGAAAGCGGTCGCTACGATCGGGACAACCGCGATCGTCGTGAAGAACGAGTGTAATAATTGCTACTCCCATTTATTGATAGTGGAGTAAACTTTAACAAATAATTAATTAAGAAGGTGGGTATACCCCACCTTTTTTGTTACTAATTATTTTGTCTGTAAACCATCAGGGAACCGTATCCCCTATCCCCTATTCCATGCGAATCGCTCTATTTACCGAAACATTTTTACCCAAAGTTGATGGGATTGTCACTCGGCTGAGACATACGATCGAGCATCTCCAACGGAATGGCGATGAAGTCTTAATTTTCTGTCCAGCCGGAGGATTAGACTCCTATCAGGGAGGTAAGATTTATGGATTATCAGCTTTTCCGCTCCCACTCTATCCCGAACTAAAATTAGCATTCCCGCGCCCAGAAATCGGTCAACAACTGGCAAAATTCAAACCAGATTTGATCCACGTGATCAATCCAGCAGTATTAGGACTAGCTGGAATTTTTTATGCCAAAACTTACCAGATTCCCTTGGTAGCTTCCTATCATACTCATTTGCCCAAATATCTTCAGCATTATGGATTGGGCTGGTTAGAAGGATTATTATGGGAGTTGTTAAAAGGGGCGCACAACCAAGCAGAGTTAAATCTTTGCACCTCTTCGGCGATGGTTGCAGAACTGCGTCAGCGGGGGATCGATCGAGTGGATCTGTGGCAAAGGGGTGTCGATACCAAAATTTTTCATCCAGATCGATCCACAACTGAAATGCGGCATTATTTGAGTCAAGGAGCGCCAGCAAGCCGCCTATTACTATATGTAGGTAGACTTGGAGCTGAAAAGGAAATCGAGCAGATTAAGCCCATTTTAGCCGCAATTCCTGGAGCCAGGCTAGCGATCGTCGGAAATGGTCCCCATCGGGCTTATTTAGAAAATTACTTTGTCGATACCCCCACTCATTTTGTCGGTTATTTAGAGGGAGTAAAACTAGCGTCGGCATATGCCGCAGCAGATGCCTTTATTTTTCCATCGCGGACGGAGACATTAGGGCTAGTCTTATTAGAAGCAATGGCAGCAGGCTGTCCGCCGATCGCCGCTCGATCTGGCGGCATTCCTGATATTGTGACTGATGGTAAAAATGGTTATCTGTTCGATCCCCAAGATCCTCAAGGCGCGATCGTCGCTACTCAAAAACTCTTTGCCGAGCCAGCATCTCATCAACTCATCCGCAACAATGCTCGCGCTGAAGCCGAACGCTGGGGTTGGTTGGCAGCAACGCGGCAACTTCAGCAGTATTATCGGCAAGTTGTCGATCGACAACTAAAATGGGATAAATAATCTGCAAGATTATCTACTGGCGGCCAGTCGAACCATTTTCGCCTGATTCACCATTCTCATCGTTAAACGGATGTTGACCGATTTTTAGTTGTTTTTTGCTGCGTTTGAGATCTTTCCAAAGCTGCTTAATTTGCTTGTAAGAATCTTCAGGAGTGAGTTTACCAGCAGTTTCTAAACTACAGATATAGCTAATCTTCTGGGTAAATTCCTGCAAGTTTGCATTGAATACGAGGTTTTCGGGCTTGAAGTGACCGTGATAGCGACTGTTATTGTATAAAAAAGAGTCAATTTCTTTTGACATGAATATTGCTTCCTGATTGTTGCGCTGCACTTATGGACAATGATGAGTTATGTATTAATCTGACGTGGTTCATCAGGGCAGCTACGGCGTTAGCAACCACATCAGAAAACCTAGCGATATATTTTTATTCTAACTGATGATTATTTTTTGTTAAGAAACATTTGCCGCATATCATAAAGGATAATTTTTACCTTGGCTTGTGTCTATCTTAATCTGTTATTAATCTACGACGATCGCAAGTCGGGTGTCGAGGTATAAACTGTAGAGTACTGACGATCGAGCGATCCGTATTACAGACTACCGATTATCGGCTAAAATTTGATCTTGCCCCTCTATTTTAAATCGTTTCAGTATGAGCCGTCATCCGCAAATCTACGAAGGTAAGGCAAAAATTCTTTACGCTACAGACAATCCAGATGTATTGCTGGCTTATTTTAAAGATGATGCCACTGCCTTTAATGCTCAGAAGCGCGGAACGATCGCGGGCAAGGGTGAAATCAACTGTCAGATTGCCGCTCATCTATTTAGATCGATCGAAGCTGCGGGGATTGCTACGCACTACATCGACTGCCCTGCACCGAATGAAATGCTGGTCAAGTCAGTTCAGATTTTACCGATCGAGGTAGTAGTAAGAAATATTGCAGCAGGAAGTCTGTGTCAGCAAACAGGCATCGCTTTGGGTACGATTTTGCCCCAGCCATTGGTTGAGTTTTTTTACAAGAATGATGCATTGGGCGACCCTTTGTTGACACGCGATCGACTATTGTTGATGGAATTAGCAACACCAGCGCAACTGGACACCCTCCAACGCAAAGCCTTAGTAATTAATGCAATTCTCCAAAACTTTTTTCAATTGTGTGAAATTACCCTAGTTGACTTCAAAATCGAATTTGGTCTAGACAGCAACCAACAAATTTTACTAGCAGATGAAATCAGCCCCGATAGTTGTAGACTCTGGTTGACTGGGGAACCCGATCCCGATTTACGAGTCCTAGATAAAGATCGGTTCCGTCGTGACATGGGAAATATTGAGAGTGCCTATCGCCAAGTTCTACAGAGAGTTCGGGAGGTCAAAGAATAGATCTTCCGATTCTTTCGATCGAAGTACACGAGCCTTCGTCACCGATTATTGACCAGTAACTAGCCCCAAAAAATCAAGCATGCGTTTTAAATTACTTCTAGTCGCTACCATTACAGCGATCGGTCAGATCTCAGAAATTACCCCCGCGACAGCCGAATCAACTCAACTCGATCGACTATTTTCCCACAGTAGTCTAGCCAAATCAATCGCCATACCGCAGAGTGCCAGCGAGATCGATGGCAAGCTCAAGGCAAACACTAATAGTATTCCTACTGCCAAGGAGATCGTCGCTCTAGCTAAACGCAAAAAAGCGCCGAAACGGAATATTCGCCGCAAACGATCGGTCAAACCAGCCACAAGCAACGCAAAACCTAGTACTAATCCATTGGCTCCAGAGCGATCCTCAACTCCAACCGAACCGACGATCGATCCATCAACCCAAAGTCAGCCAGCCAACCCAACCAACCCCGACGCTAATCCGCCGACACAAAGTCAGACTCCTGTGACTCCACCCGCCGCTAAACAAAGGCCAGTATTAGTCTCAGACATCGTTATCACAAACCCGAAGGGTTCATTAGCACCAGAACTAGACTCAAAAATTCGCCAAATTCTGACAGTTAAAACCGGACAATCTACAACCCGCGCCCAACTAGAAGAAAATTTAAGTGCAATTCGGGCATTAGGCGCTTTCTCAGCAGTAGAAATTATCCCCGAAGACAATGCTCAAGGTGTCAAACTCAGCATTTTGGTGACACCATACGGTACTCTCAATCAGGTGAACATCAAGACGCTCCCAGCGGGCAGCAAAACTGTGTTCGCACAGGCGGATATAGATAGTATTTTTCAGGGTCAGTACGGTAAACAATTAAATGGGGTGGAATTGCAAGCAGCAATTAAGAAATTAAATGAACTTTACCAAACTAGGGGCTATAACCTCGCCCAAGTCGTTGATGTCGAAGAACTTGGCACTGATGGCAAACTAAACTTAGTCATTGCCGAAGGACTGATTGAAGATGTTCAAGTCCGCTTTCTCAACAAAGAAGGTTCGTTAGTTGATGATCAGAAGAAGCCAATTACAGGTTTGACCAGACCATTTATTATTACCCGCGAAGCTGAATTAAAATCTGGCAAAACTTTTAATAAGGAAACTGCCCAAAAGGATCTCCGGCGGATTTTTGGTTTGGGCTTATTTGATGATGTGCGCGTATCGTTCGCACCAGGTAGCGATCCAGCAAAAGTGATCTTGCAACTGAATGTAATCGAGCGCAAAACATCTAATATCTTAGCAGGCGGCGGACTTAGCTCTACTAATGGTTTATTTGGTAGTGTCAGCTATAACCAGCAAAATGTGGGGGGAAATGCTCAGAAATTAAGCGCTGAAGCTCAAATCGGGACGCGAGAAAATTTATTCGACCTCAACTTTACCGATCCTTGGATTGCCACGGATCCCAATCGGACATCCTATACAATTAATGCCTTCGAACGGAGATCGACATCTTTGATTTTTGATGGAGGTAAAACTCCCGCGTTTATTCCTGGTACTAGTGATATTC
>JBJOOY010000456.1:0-3006 GCA_046051065.1 Cyanobacteriota bacterium | reverse complement strand
AGTTCGTAGCGGTAGCGATGCAATCGAACGTCCACAGTTAACCGTCGAGCAGTTGTTTGGTAAATGGGAAGGAAGAGCCTGTACTTTTTACCCAGACTGGAAACCGCCGGAAACAATAACGACTAGCCTGATAATTCGCGAGATTGGCAATGGACGATTGGAGCAGGAATTATCTTTTAGTGGCAGGAAGATTGCTTCGATCGCTAAAATTGATGGCAATCGATTAAACTTTGAGGATGGTATCCCCAGACGAATTTTATTATTACCCGATGGCGGATCGAGTAATACGCCTTTACACATCAGTCACCGCCAACCATTTTTTGTCGAGACGAGCTGGCTGGTAAGTGCTAACGAACGCCAACGGTTGATGCGCAGCTACAATGACAAGGGGGAATGGGTAAGCTCGACGCATATTATCGAGCATAAGGTCGGTTAAGCTCGATCGAGCATAGCTCTCAAACACAATGCCACCAAGGTAATTGATTCTCAATGAATCTGCAACTAACTTGATGGCTATTGATTTATTTAGATTCAGTCAATTACTTTTGTAATGACACTTAGTCTAGATTTAATTAAGGCTTTTTAGGAGCAGCGGGTGCACCAGGCTTGTCACCAGGCTTTGCACCGGGCTTATCGCCACCCATCGCACCAGGCTTATCACCAGCCTTAGTAGGATCTGTAGCTCCAGGAGTAGTAGACTCAGTCTTTGTAGCATCAGGAGCACCTGCTTCTTTGTTACATGCGGTTAGGCCAGCAGATAAAGATAGACCAGCAATTACTAATAAAATTTTCCAGTTCATTTGAAATTTCCTCACACTTTAAAATTTGAACCGAGTTGTGGTTCACTTAATCTATCCTAACACTCCAATCGAGAAAATTCAGGGTAAGCTGAACAGTAGAAACCTAATTTATTAGCACCTGAGGATAGTGAAATCCTAACTAGCAACCAAATTCAGCCGCTAACACATCGATAAAATATCATCAATATTTCAGATATTTCAGTAATTAATACCCGTGAACTCACCACTTCCCCATCTTTCCTTGGCTGATATTTTAGAACGAACGATCGAGTTGAGCCAGACAGCAACAGCGATGTTAAAGTCTTACTATCGGGATGATTATAAAAATCTAGATGTCCGCGATAAAGTGGAAGGGCCAGTTACCATCGCCGATGAAGCGGTCGATCGATATTTACTCGATGGCATTCGATCGATGTGTGGTAACAGTTGCGACTACTTAACCGAAGAAACTTATCAACCTGGGGATGGCGAATTGCCGCAAGATTGGGTCTGGATTATCGATCCGCTCGATGGCACGCAAGGTTTTATCGATAAAACGGGCGAATATGCAATTCATATCGCTCTGATCTATCAACATCGTCCAGTTCTGGCTGTAGTTGCTATCCCCGAAGCCAATAGACTATATGCAGCAATTTTGGGGGGCGGTTGTATGCGAATAACTACAGATGGGGTACAGGAATCCGTCCTCATGACCGCAGATCGATCGATAAGTGATGTGATTGTCATTGCCAGTCGGCATCATCGCAGTGACAAATTAGTCCAATTATTAGCGCAACTGCCTTGCCAGCAACAGCTAGAAATCGGTAGTATCGGTTGTAAAATTGCCGCGATCGTCGATCGGCGAGCAGACGTATACATCTCACTTTCGGGCGATTCGGCACCAAAGGATTGGGATTTCGCAGCACCAGAGTTGATTTTAACTGAAGCAGGGGGAAAGTTTACCGCTCCAGATGGTAGTCTGGTCAAATATAATCAGGGTGATGTGAGTAAGTGGGGGTGTTTTATTGCGAGTAATGGCGCGTGGCATCAGCAAATATTAGATTGTTGCCAAAAGTTTAAATAATGTCAGTTCAGGTTAAGCTGAAACCCATTTTTAAGATCAGGAGTACGTCAATGAATAGATCGGGCTAGAATTAAAGATAAGCTACATTATTGTCAAAATATCGCAACTAGTTCTGTAAAACACTCTCATCACCTGGATTTAGCAAGATTTATGAACTTCGTTGTCATTGGTTTAGTTGGGGCATATGGATACGGGGTTTGGAAATTTTCACGCAACTTCAATCGGACTAACTATCAACGCACTTTGCCGACTAAAATTGTATTAGCTCTGCTTTGGCCTGCGTGCTACATCGTCAATGGCTCTTATCGCCAGAATTTTAATAAGACATTAAGAGGTAGAGATTAGTTAATTAGGGGATAGGATTAAGATAAGAAATCGCCCCTACACTGAACTATTGTTATGATTCCTGTTGCACGAGCCGAAGAAATTATTCTAAGTTTAGTTAGATCGATCGCTGAAACTGAAGTTGTAGATATTACTGCGGCGACAGGGCGAATTTTGGCAACGGAGATCGCTAGTCGCTTAGATTTTCCCCATTGGGATAATTCGGCGATGGATGGTTATGCGGTCAAGTTTGCGGATGTTCGTTCTAGTAACTCCAGACATCCGATTACGCTAGAAGTGATCGAAGAAATTCCGGCTGGAACTCAACCCCAACTGGAGGTTCAATCGGGACAAGCCGCACGGATATTTACAGGGGCGATCGTGCCTGCTGGTGCGGATACAATCGTGATGCAAGAGCATACCCAGCGCGTCCAACAGAACTATGTCAAAATCCAAGTCGCACCGACAGCGAAAGCTTTTATTCGATCGCGTGGCGAATATGCACGGACTGGCGATCCGCTGTTGGCGGCTGGTACGGTCTTAAATCCGCCCGAAATCGCCATTTTAGCCGCGACAGGATGCAGTGAAATTAGCGTCTATCGTCGTCCGTGTATTGCTATCCTTTCCACTGGTGATGAATTAGTCACACCAGATCGCACCCTGCAACCCGGGCAAATTGTCGATTCCAATCAATATGCGATCGCCGCCTTCGTTCGGCAAGCTGGCGGTATGCCGATCTCGATGGGAATTATCCCCGACGATCGAGCAAAATTGACTGCTGCGATGTCTGAAGCGATCTCCATAGCAGATTTAGTCATT
>JBJOOY010000455.1:0-4781 GCA_046051065.1 Cyanobacteriota bacterium | reverse complement strand
ATGAGGGTAGATTTGCCCGAACCGGATACACCAGTCACGGCGACGAGTTTACCGAGCGGGAAATCGACATCGAGATGCTTGAGATTATTTCGGTTGGCATTTGTGAGAGTTAGGCTGCGTCCATTGCCCTCGCGTCGTTCTGCTGGTGTCTCGATGCCGACACGCCCCGACAAATAGGCCCCCGTAATCGAATCTTTGGATTTGAGCAGTGCTGCTAAATTTCCCTCGACGACGATACTACCACCGTGGACGCCCGCACCTGGGCCGATATCAACCAAATGATCGGCGGCGCGGATGGTGTCTTCGTCATGTTCGACGACAATGAGGGTATTTCCTAAGTCGCGTAATTTATTCAGGGTTTGCAATAGCCGTCCATTATCTCGCTGGTGTAAGCCGATACTCGGTTCATCGAGGACATATAATACTCCTGTCAAACCAGAACCGATTTGGGTAGCGAGGCGAATTCGTTGCGCTTCGCCGCCGGATAGGGTCATGGCAGCCCTGTCGAGTGTAAGATAATCTAGGCCAACGTTGAGCAAAAATTGCAGTCGGGCGGTAATTTCTTTGAGGACTAATTCGCCGATTTTAAGTTGCTTTTCGGTTAGTTCTAATCGATCGAGTCGTGCCAAACATTCATCGATCGGCGTACTGGTAAAATCGAGAATGCCGTACTGTCCCAATTTTACCGATTGAGCTTCAGCTTTGAGACGATTGCCATGACAGGCTTCACAAGGTCGATTGGTGAGGTATTGTTCGAGCTTTTGTTTTTGCAATTCTGAGGCATCATTGTATTGCCTGTCGAGGATATTTACAACGCCCCGAAAGCGACGATTTTCACCGATATCTTCCATCCAAATCGGTTCGTTGCGACCATATAAAATTAAAGTTTTTTGTTCGGGTGTTAGCTTTGTCCACGATGTATCTAAGGCAAATCCTGCTGTTTGACCCAAACTATATAATAGGGATAAATAATAAGAATTATCTTTGTCTGACCAGGGGGCGATCGCGTGATAGACTGCTGCTGAGGGATCGGGAATAATTAATTCGGGGTCGAAGGTGCGGGAACTACCGATGCCATGACAAGCCGGACATGCGCCATAAGGTGAGTTAAATGAGAATAATCGCGGTGATAATTCTTCCATGACTGCACCATGTTCGGGGCAAGCAAATTTCTCAGAAAAGACTAGTTCTTTCGGCAAGTTTTCATTGTTTTGCGCGGATTCATCCGCTATAATAGAAATGGCGGCTATACCTTCTCCATGTCTCAAACAAGTAGTTAAAGAGTCAGATAATCGCGACTCAATTCCCTCTTTATTAATTAATCGATCGATCACAATTTCGACGGTGTGATATTGATTTTTATCTAGGACGATGCGATCAGCTAATTCCCGCACTTCTCCATTCACCCGCACCCGCACAAATCCTTCCCCAGTCAGGCTGGATAATACCTTCTGATGGGTACCTTTTTTACCCCGCACAATCGGTGCTAAAATCTGAAATTTCGTCCGCTCTGGTAAAGCCCGAATGCGATCGATCATTTCATCGATTGTCTGCGGTGCAATCGAACGAGCGCAATGAGGACAATGGGGCGTACCAGCACGTCCAAATAGTAGGCGAAAGTAATCGTAAATTTCGGTGACAGTGCCGACAGTCGATCGAGGATTATTAGAAGTAGACTTCTGATCGATCGAAATTGCCGGACTCAAACCTTCGATCGCATCTACATCCGGCTTATCTAGCTGTCCCAAAAATTGCCGCGCATACGCACTGAGCGACTCCACATACCGCCGTTGTCCCTCAGCAAAGATGGTATCGAATGCTAGGGAAGATTTCCCCGAACCAGATACACCTGTAAATACAATCAATCGATCGCGTGGTAGCTCTAAGCTAATATTCTTGAGATTGTGCTGCTTCGCACCACGGATCCGGATGGTGTCGCGGTCAGTTAAAGTCATACGATCGACAGTAGAGCAAACCTTTGTTTTAACACATCTTAGCGATCGTTAATTTGAGCAATACAAAGATGTCGATCGACATGACCTCATCTCTAAATACGTCGATCTTGCCATCTGTCCGATCGCCGGATGACAAGACAGATGGCACAACTATTAAAGACTCACCGCAACTCGTTCGTTAGCACTTTGGCGACACTTGACGATCGATTGAATCACACAATCTAAATCTTCATCAGATAGATTAGAGCCAGAGGGCAAACAGAGTCCTTGCTCAAATAAGTCTTCAGCAACCTCGCCCCCAATACACTCACAATCTTTAAAGATCGGTTGCAGGTGGAGTGGCTTCCAGACTGGACGCGATTCAATTTGCTCTGCGGCAAGTGCTAATCTTACCTGCTCTCGATTGGCACCAAAAGCGCTCGGATCGATCGTCAGACAAGTCAGCCAGCGTGTAGATCTGCCCCAACTGGGTTCGGGCATAAACTCAATGCCAGGTAAATGACCCAAAGCTTGCTGATAAACTTCACAATTTCGTCGTCTAGCGGCGACGCGATCCCTAAGTACCAAAAGTTGTCCGCGACCGATCCCTGCTAAAACATTGCTCATCCGGTAGTTATAACCGATTTCTGAGTGCTGGTAATGGGGTGCGGGATCGCGAGCTTGAGTTGCCAAGAATTGAGCTTTAGCTGTGATGCTGGCATCTTCTGAAACTAGCATGCCACCACCAGAAGTAGTGATAATTTTATTACCATTAAAGGAAAAAATGCCAATTTTACCGAAGGTACCGGGAGATCTGCCCTTATAAGTTGCACCTAGTGCCTCAGCCGCATCTTCAATTACTGGAACATTGTACTGTTGACAGGTTTGGATGATCGGATCGATATCCGCACTTTGTCCGTATAGATGTACGAGTATGACTGCTTTTGGTAACTTTCCAATTTTTGCCCGTTGTGCCAAAGCAGTTTGGAGCAGATCGGGGTCCATATTCCACGACACTCGATCGCTATCGATAAAGACGGGCTTGGCACCTAAATAGGCGATCGGATTGGCACTAGCCGAAAAAGTCAGCGTAGAACAAAATACTTCATCACCGACATCGACACCAACTAGCTTCAATGCTAAATGCAGTGCCGCCGTCCCAGAACTCACCGCTGCTGCATGACTAGAACCGACTACTTGACAGAACTCTTCCTCGAAAGCATTAACATGCGGACCAATCGGTGCGATCCAATTAGTTTCAAAGGCTTCCGTGACGAATTGGTGTTCGCGATCTCCCATGTGGGGAGTTGAGAGCAAAATAGGTTTGGTCATTGCCGGAAATGTAAGTAAATTAATGTAAGTAAATTATGGAAATCGGGTGAGGTTATTCTGCCAAATCAGAGTCTGTTACGTGATGCTCCATGATGACGATAATTTGAGCCAAAGGTTTCGGTTACTGTTAAATTCGATCGAGACGCGATCGGTATTTGAGTAAATTATTTAGGGCTTATCATAATTATACCCAAATTTATTTCAACTGGTAACATATTACGAGCTTGAGAATCAGTAATTAGACGATCGACCGACAGTTTTTGTTATTTTTGTTACTTTTGTAACAAAATGAGATTACAGTGGCTATTCTGCTTAGAGAAAAAACCGCAATTGTGCCCACTCGCTGCGATCGAAACATCCAATCTAAAATATTTGTCAACAATTATGAGAAACGATCGGCAGGGGAAAAAGATGAGTCTCTAATTTCCGATCCAGTCTAGTCTAAATAAATTTGCGCCTAGCTATGTTAAGTGTTCATGATTATCTCGATCGATTATCGACCTAACTGTTGTAAATAGTAAATAATTTTGCCTGCTAAAAAAACCACGTTTAAAGTGATATCAAAGAGCCTTGATAACTGCCAATTATTCTATGTATAGTTTATTGATAGTTATTAATAAGCTATACTATAGATATCGATACTGATGATTTAGACTCCAGCATTTTTCAATGAAGTTAGAATTAAGACCAGATGTACTTACTAGCATCCCTAGAGAAGGATAGGGCGAAATTATATCATAGATTTCACCTATTACGCGATCGATTCAGCTCTTTGCTGATAGTCACGAATCAGGTAAGACAAGAAGAATGAATCTTCTCTATACTTCAATTAAAATGGATAGATTTAACCATTTCATTGTATCTTTTCGCTGCTAATTCTAAGTATTCAGGCAAATGATAAAAATCATCGGGAACAGCACATAAGTGTTGTTGCCAACCTGAGTCTGTTGTTGCCCTAACTTTAAATAGCATAGGGGTGCGATCTGACCTAAGCAATCTTTATTTTATCCGTTGGATTTATTACATGGTTCGGCTAAGTGGCGCGATTTTTTCCGAACATACTGCGCTAAGAAAGCGTAATGGCGCAAAGTAATAATAATTTGTAGTGTTTTCTAATCTAGTAAGGTTCGTAGTTTACCAAATCCGATTCAGACAGACTTCTTATTATTAGTACAATCCTGTCCCCCTCACCCCGCCTCCGGCACCCCTCTCCCAAGCTTGGGAGAGGGGATGGGGGTGAGGGCAAGATGGATGGTTATCAGAACCGGATTTGGTATTAGTCGCGATCTTGGCTTAAGTACCAATAATTGCAAAAAACCGCCAGATGTCTAGCGGTTTCTTGCCAACAGATAAAATGGCTGTTGCTTATTTAATTGCCGATCGCGCTAAAGTACTCATCATTGAGGATCAGATGGCGGTGTCGATCGAGTGTTAGATAACCTTTGGTTTGAAAATGCGTCATCATCCGGCTGACGGTGACTCGGGTGGTGCCGATCGCACTAGCTAATTGTTGAT
>JBJOOY010000454.1:0-6511 GCA_046051065.1 Cyanobacteriota bacterium | reverse complement strand
ACAGGATAAAAAAGCAGTCATAACCACCGATAGCGATCTGTTTGAGTGTCGCGCCTGCGGCCACACCTACAATCCAAGTAAAGGCGATCCCAAAAATGGGATTATCGCTGGGACACCTTTTAGCGTATTACCTGCGACCTGGAAATGTCCAGTATGTGGTGCGAAGAAAGTTGCCTTCAATAATGTTGGGGTGAGCGGGACTGCTTCTGGATTTAAAGCAAATCTGGGTTATGGACTTGGGGTCAATACCATGACCGCCGAACAAAAAAGTTTATTAATTTATGGCTCGATGGGAGTTGGCATCCTCATTCTCCTGAGCCTATATACACTGAATTAACATAATTATCGATTTCCTGACATAAATGAATCTGCTTACAAAAATTCTCAAACAAACTTTTACTCTAATCGCGATCGGGATATTCTGTGTTAGTTGCAGTCATATCACTCCTTTAGCTACCAGCCCTTGGCAATCCATCCAATTACCAACCGAATCTAACATCCAAGATCTGACATTTACAGGCAATCCCCAACATGGTTGGGCGATCGGTAGTGGTGCCGCTCTGTTAGAAACTAATGATGGGGGGAAATCTTGGGAAAGTCGGAAGCTCGAACTCGATAGCGATAAATATCGCTTCACCGCCATTAGTTTTGCTGGTGATGAAGGTTGGATTGTCGGCGAGCCTGCGATTCTACTCCATACCAATGATACTGGTAAATCTTGGGAACGAATTGCCCTGAGTGCTAAGTTACCAGGTACTCCTACCACGATCGTGGCTTTGGGTAAAAATTCAGCAGAAATGACGACTGATATTGGCGCAATTTATTCGACTAAAGATACAGGTAAAAACTGGAAATCTTTAGTCAGTGGCGCAGTAGGCGTATTTCGGACGATCTCTCGTTCCTCTGACGGTAAATATGTTGCTGTATCTGCCAAAGGTAACTTTTATTCTACTTGGGCACCAGGTCAAGACACCTGGGAACCCCACAATCGGAACAGTTCTCGCCGCGTTTCGAGTATGGGATTTGCCAATGATGGTCGGTTGTGGATGCTAGCACGAGGCGGACAACTGCAATTTAGCAATCCTGAAACACCTGAAACCTGGGATAATGAAGTATTCCCCGGTCAAAAAACCAATCTCGGTTTATTGGATTTGGCTTATCGTACACCTGAAGAAGTTTGGGTTTCTGGTGGGAGTGGAGATTTACTCGTGAGTAACGATCGTGGTAAAACTTGGCTTAAGGATGAAAATGTGGAGAATGTGCCGTCTAACCTTTACAAGATTTTGTTCTTTAGTCCCGATCGTGGCTTTATCATCGGTCAACATGGGATTATCCTCAAGTATCAAAATGAAGCCAGCGCGTAATCGGCGGGGATAAGGGAAAGTGGGCAGCGAACAGGACAATTCATCTCATTCTCTAGCCAACGGTCACTGGTGACTAGCCACTAGTCACTACTCTCCAAATTTCTCTCATATACACATCACATTTCTTCAAGATTATGAGATAAACTGTGATTTAGTAGCTATTCAATTTAAGGAGCGATCGATTATGTCGGGTACCACCGGAGAACGTCCATTTTCTGACATTGTGACCAGTATTCGTTACTGGATTATTCATAGCTTGACCATTCCTGCTTTGTTTGTAGCTGGCTGGTTGTTTGTCAGCACTGGCTTGGCTTATGATGTATTCGGTACCCCTCGTCCCGATGAGTACTTTACCCAGACTCGTCAAGAACTACCGATTGTATCCGATCGATTCGAGTCAAAAGATCAACTGGATAAGTTTATTCAAAAGAAATAGTTATATTTATTGGTAAAATTATCACAAATTTTGGCTTAATGCGATGCTGCGGTTCGATCGAACGAGTGAATTAAACAAATAGTCAACAATTAGATAATTAAGTTTTAGAACGATCTAAATTTTTAGGAGCAAACACAATGGCTAGCGATAGCGGCAATCAGCCTATTTCATATCCCATTTTTACAGTCAGATGGTTAGCTATCCATACTTTGGGTGTGCCAACTGTATTTTTCATTGGCGCGATCGCTGCCATGCAATTTATTCAAAGATAGGACTTAAATTAAAACTATGGAACGTACCCCAAATCCAAATAACCAACCTGTAGAACTCAATCGCGGTTCACTATTTTTAGGTCTGTTACTAGTATTTACTACTGGAATTCTATTTACCAGTTACTTCTTTAATTAACTGGCTCGATCTGTGTTGCTGTTGGGATATTTACGGAGAAAAAAACATGTCTGAACCAGGAAAAATTCCCTTGTGGCTAGTAGCGACTGTTGCTGGCATGGGTGTGATTGTAGTTGTGAGCTTATTTTTCTATGGCTCTTATGCTGGGATTGGCTCATCGATGTAGTGCGGATTGCAGTGGCTGGATCTAGAATTATTTAATATTCACCACTTCAGCTCTAATTAAAAAGCCGGACTAGTCCGGCTTTTTAATTGTTTGAATCTAAGCTGAAAAACAAGTAGTCTTATACAGCGTCACGCTCGATGTAGATGAATAAAAATGCCATCGCTACGGCAGGAAATACTAGACCGACAGTAGGAACGAGAATGGAAGGTAGAAAAGAAGCTGCCATAATTAAAAGTTCTCTGTGATATGTGAATCGTACTTTTAAGTTTATCTGAATTAGTGAGCGAGAGAGGCTCACAAAAATGTGATAAAAGTTGATAAATCTTAATTTAGCCTGGGCTGTGACCTGATTCAATGCAAACTGGAACCATTGTAGCGATCGCGACGGCTGTTGTGCCCCAACAAGGGAGCGTGGGGATCGTGCGGCTCTCAGGGGTAGATGCAGTCGAAATCGCGCGGCGGATTTTTCGGACACCGGGGCAGCAAGAGTGGGAAAGTCATCGAATTTTGTATGGATATGTGCGCCATCCCGAGACGGGGGTAACGATCGATGAAGCGTTATTACTAATTATGCGATCGCCGCGTTCTTATACACGGGAAGATGTCGTCGAAATCCATAGCCACGGGGGGATTATTTTAGTCCAGCAGATTCTGCAGTTGTGCGTCGAGTGCGGGGCAAAAGTTGCCGAACCTGGGGAGTTTACGCTGCGAGCTTTTCTGAATGGACGGATCGATCTAACTCAGGCAGAAAGTATCAGCGATCTGGTGGGGGCATTATCTCCAGCCGCTGCCCAGACAGCGATCGCTGGATTGCAGGGCAAATTACGCCAACCGATCGGGCAATTGCGATCGCAAGCATTAGATTTACTCGCCGAGATTGAGGCAAGAATCGATTTTGAGGAAGATTTACCCCCTGTGGATCCGCACGCCATCGCCGAGAAAATCACGGCTTTAGCGGGGCAAATTGGACAGATTGTGGCGACAGCCGATCGGGGAGAGCTATTACGGAGTGGCTTAAAGGTGGCAATTCTCGGACAGCCGAATGTGGGTAAATCTAGCCTGTTGAATGCGTGGAGTCGGAGCGATCGGGCGATCGTCACACCGCTACCAGGTACCACAAGAGATGTAGTAGAGTCACAGTTGATCGTGGGGGGAATTCCGGTGCAGGTATTAGATACCGCAGGGATTCGCGATACGAGTGATGTAGTGGAGCAAATTGGGGTGGCGCGTTCTCGGGCGGCGGCACAGTCTGCGGATTTAATTTTACTAACGATCGACGCTCAAATCGGTTGGACGGCTGCTGAGGCAGATATTTATGCCCAAATTGATGGAATTCCGACGATTGCTGTGGTTAATAAAATCGATTTAGTCGATCGACTTCCCACGTTAGATTTACCAGCGGGGATTAATCTGGTAGTTGAAACCGCTGCAGCGATTGCTGTCGCAGACGGCAAGCCGTGCGATCTGGGGATCGATCGATTAGAAGCGGCTATTTTAACCACTATTTCTGGCGGTAAACTCTATGCTGCAAATATAGATATCGCCATCAATCAACGTCAAGCTGCTGCACTGATTCGCGCCCAAACTGCGCTGCAACAAGTCTTAATTACCGTTCGAGATCGACTGCCACTAGACTTCTGGACGATCGATCTGCGCGAGGCGATCGGGGCATTGGGAGAAGTGACAGGCGAAGAGGTGACAGAATCAGTACTCGATCGTATCTTTAGTCGCTTCTGTATTGGGAAATAATCGACTCGATCGAGACTATCTTAATTATTAATTATTGGAAGGAATATGCTGCTGATTTTGTTAAAATTTCCTTCACAATTTCATCGGGAGTTAATTCAATCTCGACAATTATGGCATCTTGCTCCTGTGGTGCTTCAAGAATGGCAAATTGACTTTCTAGTAAACCGATCGGCATAAAATGCTGGCGTTGCTCCATTCGTTGCCGAATTAATTCTTTCCACTTTAGTTTACGACAATTGAATCATGTAGTAAATGCTAATAAAGTTTTGCACACATTTGCGTTAAAATGCTCTAAACAAATATCCCAAATCTAGCCAAATGCACTAGGGATATCAATATGCTACAAGTCTCCCGGCATTAACGATCGATAATTTTATAGGATTTAATTCATGTCAGAAGTTAATGGTGTAATGATGCAATATTTTCACTGGTATCTACCTCCAGGAGGTAAACTGTGGAATCAATTAGCAAAAGATGCAACAGAATTAGCTGCGGCTGGATTTACAGCTTTATGGTTACCGCCTGCATATAAAGGGAGTAATGGCGGATATGATGTCGGTTATGCAGTATACGATCTATTCGATCTGGGTGAATTCGACCAAAAAGGATCGAAAGCGACTAAATATGGTACTAAAGATGAATATGTCCGCGCGATCGAACATGCTCATGCTGCGGGAATTAATATCTATGCTGATGTCGTATTAAATCATCGTTTGGGTGCAGATGCAGAGGAGGAATTTTCAGCTACACCTCTCGATCCTAATAATCGATATCAGCCGATCGATAACTATCAAAAAATTGAAGGGTGGACGCATTTTACCTTCCCAGGTCGTCAAGGCAAATACTCAAAGATGGAATGGCATTGGTGGCATTTTGATGCGATCGATTATAACGATAATAACAGACAGCAAAGGGCTGTTTATTTAATCGAGGGTAAAACATTCGATCGCAATGTCGATCTAGAAAAAGGCAATTTTGATTATCTCATGGGTTGCGATCTAGATATGGATCATCCCGAAGTATTGGGCGAGCTTAAATATTGGGGAGAATGGTATCTAAATACAACCAAAATTGATGGTTTGCGATTAGATGCTGTCAAACATATTGATGCGAGATTCTTTTATAATTGGCTGAAAGATCTCAATAATTATGCGCAGAAAGATCTATTTACAGTTGGAGAATATTGGTCTTACGAACTGAGCGCGCTCGAGTATTTTATTACTGAAACTGAGGGCAAAATTCATCTCTTTGATGCACCATTACACAATAATCTCCATGTCGCTAGTATCCACGGTCAAAATTACGATCTCCGGCAGATTTTTGATAATACACTCGTTCGACATCAACCGACACTAGCTGTCACCTTTGTGGAAAACCACGATTCCCAACCGCTCCAATCGCTCGAATCAGTCGTCGAAAGCTGGTTTAAGCCGCTTGCTTATGCGTTAATTTTACTGCGTGAAGGGGGCTATCCTTGCGTATTTTATGGTGATTATTATGGCGCAAACTATCAAGATAAAGGGAGGGATGGGCAAGAATATGAGATTGTACTTCAGTCTCATCGATCGATAATCGATCGATTGCTCCAGGCGCGGCGCGATTATGCCTATGGCAAGCAGTACGATTATTTCGATCATGCCAATACAGTCGGCTGGACACGATTGGGTACACCCGAACATCCCACCAGTATGGCGGTGGTAATGACTAATGGTACTGCGGGGACAAAGTGGATGGAAGTTGGTAAACCCGATACTACCTATATCGATCTTACTGGCACTGTCACTTCTTCAATCCGGACAAATCAGGATGGTTGGGGGGAGTTTACTTGCCAAGGTGGATCTGTCTCGGTTTGGGTGCCACAGTCCTAATTAAAGTTGGGAGATCGATCGAAAGTTAAAACTCGATCTAACTACAAGTCGTCACTATAGAAAGATGGGAATTGCATAGAGCAAGTACTGTTTTTCTCTGTCACTTCCAAAAATGCACTACCACGTTCTGGTGCTCTACTATTTCCCATGCCCATGCGTTGGACAAGGTGGTGCTGAGACAGATTTATCCAACCAACCAGCAGCTTGTGAAAGTCGGGGTAAGGCTTCAGTGAGATTGTCTTTGAGTAAAAATACTAATGCTGCTGCGGCTTGTTCCTTGGCGCGGGCGGGACGATTAGATTTAAGTTTATGCCAGTTACTTTCATCGATGCGGAGCCGTTCGGCGAGAGCCTGAGCTAGTTCTAAGGTCGTTAGATCGTTTGTAGTGATGCTGGTGGGAGTAGGAGACATGAGAGTTATGACCTGAATTTAGGCATATTAATAATAACGCTATTAAAATTGTATCTCCGAACTATGACTCAGAATGCTACTCCAGTTGATGAGGAAACTGAATTAGATA
>JBJOOY010000453.1:0-4890 GCA_046051065.1 Cyanobacteriota bacterium | reverse complement strand
ACCCAAATTCTCAGCCGCGAAGAATTCGATCAACTCCGACATCAACTCACTCAAAAGTTAGCCGCAATTTTAGCTAAACTACGTGTCAAAGCTAACACCTTTAATAACCGATTACAAGAATCTACTGGTTCCGATGAATATCGCGCTCATGCCGATTTATTAATGGCGCATCTCCACGAATGGCAACCAGGTATGACATCGATCGTTCTCAATGATTTTGAGACAGAACAGCCAGTCACAATTAAGCTCGAACCAGAAAAAAATGCAATTCAAAATGCTCAATTCCTCTACAAACGCCACCAAAAACTCAAACGTGCGATCTTAGCAGTAACACCGTTGCTCGCGGAAGTTCAGGCAGAAATTGATTATTTAGAACAGGTAGAAGCGAGTATTCTCCAAGTACAAGATAGTTCGATCTCCGATATGCCAGAATTATTGCAAACGCTATGGGAAGTTAAGGAAGAGTTGATTAATACGGGATATTTAGCGACACCCGATCGATCGATTAAAGCCGAACTTGCCGAAACTAAACCTTATAGTCTGAAGACTCCGAGCGGATTTGAATTATTAATCGGGCGCAATAATCGTCAGAACGATCAAGTCACATTTAAACTAGCAACAGACTACGATCTGTGGTTTCACGCCCAGGAAATCGCCGGAAGTCATGGCTTACTCAGGATTCCACCTGGAGCGGTCGCTGAGGCAGCAGATTTACAATTTACAGCAAATGCTGTCGCCTACTATAGCCGCGCCAGACAAAGCCAAGCTGTGGCTGTGGTGTACACAGCACCGAAACATGTCTATAAACCCAAGGGGGCTAAACCTGGCATGGTAATTTACAAGCACGAACAAATCCTGTGGGGATATCCCAGTCAACAAGCTGTTTAAAGCCAAACTTATCACCATAACTACGGGAGAGCCGAACGGTTCAACATTAATTTACATGTGTGAGGAATGCTGTTGGGGTGCCTCGATCGATACCTGCGGTATTTACTGAGTTGGAGCTAATTATATCCTCGTGCGGAATCTTACTAACTCTTTTGTAGTTAAATGTAATTTAAAAGATTCGATCGATACCAGATCTCCCGGTGATCGAGGTAAAAATCGAGCAATTTAAGGCAAATGATTACATGAATGTAGTTTAGCTCGACCGCCGAAACATTTTCGACCTAACTTTAGTCAGTATTTACAGGAAAGTCTTAGTATATCAGCGATTTTGCTTAATCCGATCGCTAGATTAAATCATAGATTTTTTTAATCATCCGAGCGATATATCAGGGCAATTAGTTGGGTACATTATAATTGTGTAGCATTGGGTTATCAAAGCAGTGAAGAGCGCATATATTTTGTGGTCGGTGGTTACAGGCGTGAGTTTGATGGGTGTGCGGACGTTTGGCAATCCGTTTAGTAATGAGGTACAGTACCAAATTCACTATATCGGTAAGGCTGGAACCACTGTATGGGGTGATTATACGATTACCCAGCATGGTAAATTCCGCAACAGTAATACCGAAAAAGCTGTCGGTGAGCTACCGCTGATTGTTAATTTTACTACTACCAAAAATGCGATCGTTTCTGCGAATGGTTCTACTGCTAATCAAGAACCAGTGAAAATCGAGATTTATAAGTATGGTGTGGAGTGCAGCAATTCCCAAGGCACCGATCAAGCGGGGGTGACAGATACAACTGTATGTAGGTAAATAGATAGTGGACAGTGGACAGTGGACAGTGGACAGTGAATATCAATCTTCGTGAGAGGATCGATGATGAGTAGAAGGCGCGTTAACAAGTAGTTTGTTAACGCGCCTTCTATGTGAATGTGGCACACTAAAACAATACTGTTTAGGTAATAACCACCAGCGGTTAAAAACTAGACAAACAAAATCCGCACGCAGCAGCGGATTAATTTCACTAGCCACTATTCACTAAAATGATTACTAACTACATTAATGCCATTCTCCGTGGGGGAAATCCTGGCGATTCCGTCACTGTGCAAGGCTGGATTCGGAGCAAGCGGGAAGCCAAGGAATTCGCCTTTGTGGATGTTAACGACGGTTCTTGCATGGCAAATATCCAGGTAGTGATTAACCAAGATGTGCCCAACTATGCGACCATCCTCAAACAGATTAGTACGGGTGCTTCGATCGAAATTAGCGGCGAACTAGTAGAATCACCAGCCAAAGGACAACGAGTAGAAGTTAAAGCCAGCCAAGTCATCATCCACGGTGAAGCCGATCCCGAAACCTACCCCCTTCAGAAAAAACGCCATTCATTTGAATTCTTACGCGATATCGGTCACTTGCGATCGCGAACTAATACTCTCAGTGCCGTATTTCGGGTCAGGAACGCCTGTGCAACGGCGATTCATCAGTTCTTCCAAGCACGTGGTTTCTTGTGGGTACACACGCCGATTATCAGTGCTAGCGACTGCGAAGGTGCGGGGGAGATGTTTAATGTCACCACCCTCAATCTCAAACAGCCGCCACTAACTCCCGATCGAGAGATCGACTATACTCAAGACTTCTTCGGTAAGCAGGCGTATTTGACCGTCAGCGGACAATTAGAAGCCGAAGTGATGGCAATGGCATTTAGTAATGTTTACACCTTTGGGCCGACTTTTCGGGCGGAGAATTCTAATACTTCTCGTCATTTGGCGGAGTTCTGGATGATCGAGCCAGAGATGGCTTTTTGCGATTTGTTAGGCGATATGGATTTGGCAGAAACCTTCCTCAAGTATGTATTTAAATATGTAATGGAGCATTGCCAAGCCGATCTGGAATTCTTCAACCAGCGGATCGATAATACGGTCTTAGCAACGGCGGAGAATATCATTAGTAATCAATTTGAAAGATTGACATATACTAACGCGATCGCCTTATTAGAAAAATGCGATAAAAAGTTTGAATATCCCGTTACTTGGGGACTAGATCTCCAATCCGAACACGAACGCTATTTAGCCGAAGAAGTTTTTAAAAAGCCAGTCATCCTCACCGATTATCCAGTCGAAATTAAAGCTTTCTACATGCGGCTAAATGATGACAATAAAACCGTCGCAGCGATGGATATCTTAGCCCCCAAAATCGGCGAAATTATCGGCGGTTCCCAACGGGAGGAACGTCTCGATGTGTTAGAGCGACGGATTGTAGAGCAGGGGTTAAATCCAGCAGATTATTGGTGGTATTTAGATTTACGCCGTTATGGCACTGTGTCTCATGCTGGGTTTGGATTGGGATTCGAGCGGTTGGTGCAGTTTATGACGGGGATGGGAAATATTCGAGATGTAATTCCGTTTCCTCGCGCTCCATTGACAGTTGAATTTTAAGATGATTTGGGGAGATTAATTACGATGCTGGAGTGTTGGTGATGACAAAGATGTTGCGCTGGGGCATTTTAGGGACTGCCAGAGTCGCTCGCAATCGAATGATTCCAGCACTAATTGAGGCAGAGCGATGCGAGCCGATCGCCATTGCTTCGCGCAATCTTGCCACGGCTAGAGCAGTGGCGGATGTATTTGGGATCGATCGAGTCTATGGCAGTTATATTGTGATTCCTCCTTGCAATCAATTTGCGGCAACCGCAACATCTTTTGCAACGGCGATTATCGATCGAACCGATCTACTACTATCGCTCGATCGCAGTATTGAAAATATGCAGACGATCGAGGCTATTTTCCGTGCCGATCGAACTAACACTTGGATCGAATTAACCAAGTATTCCCAGTAAAGATCGATCGAAAAGATAACGGGAAAAGTCAGATTAGCTGGGCAGTGCCTAAAAATCCCCCGCCACTACTAAGTGACAGGGGATTTAATTCGACCGATGATAACTTCAGGACTAACCAAACTTACCAGCAGTAGAAGCAATTAGGAAAGCTGCATATGTGAGGATATAACCAACTGTGAAGTGAGCTAAACCAACAACGCGAGCTTGAACGATCGACAGAGCAACGGGCTTGTCTTTCCAGCGAACAAGGTTCGCAAGTGGAGTCCGTTCGTGTGCCCAGACAAGCGTTTCAATCAACTCTTGCCAGTAACCACGCCAGCTAATTAAGAACATAAAGCCAGTCGCCCAGACGAGGTGTCCGAATAAGAACATCCATGCCCATACAGACAAGTTGTTCATCCCGTAAGGGTTATAACCGTTAATTAACTGCGAGGAGTTCTGCCAGAGGTAATCGCGTAACCAACCCATTAAATAAGTCGAAGACTCATTAAACTGGGCGACGTTACCCTGCCAAATACCGAGATGCTTCCAGTGCCAGTAAAATGTAACCCACCCTAAGGTGTTCAGCATCCAGAACATAGCAAGATAGAAGGAGTCCCAACCAGAGATGTCACAAGTACCACCACGACCGGGGCCATCACAAGGGAAGGCATAGCCGAAGTCTTTCTTGTCGGGCATTAGTTTGGAACCACGGGCATCCAACGCACCTTTAACCAAGATTAAAGTAGTGGTATGGAGTCCGAGTGCGATCGCGTGGTGAACTAAGAAGTCACCAGGACCGATCGTTAAGAACAAGGTGTTCTTACCGGAGTTGATTGCTTCCAACCAACCAGGTAGGTAAACAGCACTAGTGGTAGAAGCGAGACTATCCGCATTGGATAGTAAGGTATCGAAACCATAAAGTACTTTACCGTGAGCGGCTTGAACGAACTGTGCGAACACGGGTTCGATCAAGATTTGTTTTTCAGGCGTACCGAAGGCAACTACGACATCATTGTGAACGTAGAGGCCGAGGGTGTGGAACCCTAAGAACAGAGACACCCAGCTCAAGTGCGAGATAATTGCCTCTTTGTGCTCTAAAATCCGCGCGAGCACATTGTTCCGGTTTTGCTCTGGGTCGTAATCCCGTACCCAGAAGATCGCACCGTGAGCGAAGCCACCCACTAA
>JBJOOY010000452.1:0-15452 GCA_046051065.1 Cyanobacteriota bacterium | reverse complement strand
GGCTTCGTATTGGCGATCGGGATTGTGGTGGATGATGCGATTATTGTGGTCGAGGCGGTGGCGGTAAAGTTAGAGCAGGGCATCCCACCGTTAGAGGCGGCGATGGAGGCGATGCACGAGTTGACGGGGGCGATTGTCGCGACATCGTTGGTGCTGATGGCGGTGTTTATTCCAGTAGCATTTATCCCAGGAACGAGTGGGATCGTCTACAGGCAATTTGCCTTGACGGTAGCATGTTCGATCGGGATTTCCGCCTTCAATGCCCTGACATTCTCACCCAGTATCGCTGCCCTCATTATGCGCCCTGCTCGACCTGCTAGAGGGCCTTTAGGCTGGTTCTTTGGTAAATTCAATCGAGGATTTAATTGGACGACGCGGCGGTATCTGGGGTTTGTGAGTTTCTTGACTGGGGCGAAACTGCTGGTAGTTGGGGTATTTATAGCGGGGTTAATTGCAACTGTCTTGATGTACAGAGCGGTGCCGACAGGGTTTATCCCCGAAGAAGACCAGGGCTACTTTTTCGTCATCGCTCAAGCCCCCGATGGGGTGTCATTGCAATATACAGCATCGGTTTTGGATCGAGTCGCCAAGGAAGTCGCCGTCATTCCTGAAGTGCGAGCGACGTTTTTGATTTCTGGCTTTGGGTTCGACGGGGGAGCCTCTAATGTGGGGTTGGGGTTTGTCAGTCTCAAGTCGTGGAAGGAGCGAACGTTAGAAACTCAGTCGGTATATGGGTTACTCCGAAATCTCAACCAGAAGCTTGGCGGCATCACCGAAGCCAGAGTGCTGGCGGTGAATGCGCCGCCAGTGAGCGGATTGAGCAGTACGGGCGGATTTGAGTTCCTGATCCAAGATCGGACTGGGACAGCCCCGATCGAAACTTTGGTCGAAAATGCCCAGAAGTTTATCGCCGCAGCAAATAAACGCCCCGAACTCCAACGGGTATTTACCCAATTCACGGCGAATACGCCCCAATTTGACATCCAAGTCAATCGCGATCGCGCCAAGGCGTTGAATGTCAATGTCAGCGATATTTTTAACACCTTACAGACCTATTTAGGCTCTCAGTATGTGAATAACTTCGTCCAAGGACAACGCCAGTATCGCGTCTATCTCCAGGCTGACGGTCAGTTTCGTGCCAATCCTGACGATATTGGGAAGCTTTACGTGCGGTCGCGTGGTGCTACGACTGGGACGGCAACTACAGCAGGGACGATGATTCCTTTGAGCAGTCTGGTGACAATTACGCCATTTGTTGGGCCGAAAACGATTTCGCACTATAACTTGTATCGATCGATTAAGGTGCAGGGTAGTCCGGCTCCTGGTGCTAGTTCGGGCGAGGCAATTAAGGCGATGGAGGAAGTAGCCACAGCCGCATTACCGCAAGGATTTGGCTATGAATGGACGGGGACGTATCTTCAGGAAAAATCTTCCGGTGGCGCAACCGGACTGATTTTTGCCCTGGCGATCGTCATTGTCTTCCTCGTCTTATCGGCGCAATATGAGAGCTACACCGATCCATTGATTATCCTCCTGACGGTGCCCTTGGCAATCTTGGGAGCGATGACGGCAATCTGGATTCGATCGAATATCTTTATGGCCGATAGTCTGTTTCCCAAGGTGGTGGATGATATTTATTGTCAGGTGGGATTGGTGACATTAATTGGATTAGCTGCCAAGAATGCGATCTTGGTAGTGGAGTTTGCCAACCAACTCAGCGCGCAGGGGATGAGCTACACCCGCGCCGCCGTCAAAGCAGGCGAAGAACGGTTGCGACCGATTTTGATGACTTCGTTTGCCGCCTTGTTGGGCTTTTTACCGTTGGTAATCTCAGAAGGAGCGGGAGCTAGCAGTCGGTGGTCGTTGGGAACGGCATTATTTGGGGGGCTATTATTGGCAACATTTTTGAGTCTATTTTTAGTACCGATTCTGTATATTTTGGTGAAGACGATCGTGGCGGCTGGCTTGTCAAGATTTGGGAAACAAAGCCATCCCCAGCCGGAAACAACCGCGATCCTCAAGCCCTAAATTAACCTAAGTTTCTCCTGGCGTAGATGCTCATTCGCTCAATTCTCAATTTAGATTTATCCTCAGCCAATTTTATGTCGATCTCTGCTTCCAAACGCCTGTGGTTCAATGCTTTAACACTTGCCACCCTCACTACTATTTCCCTGCCACTCACCGGACACGCTGCCGATCGAATTGTCGCCCGATTTCGACCGCTGAAAGACTTTGATATTTCGGTGCGAGATCTCGAAGCCTTTGCTAAAGATGGCAAAATTCCTGCTGATTATGCCGAACTAGCCAAACAAACTCCACCCGCACAACTGCAACAGTTTCGACAATTATTGCAGCAGCGACTAGAGGTTAAGCCTGCATACATATCACAGTTTACTAACGCACCGCTAGTCGAAAAGCTATTGGAGCGAATTGGCGAGTCAATTCAGCCAGATTCGCGTCAAAATGGGATGAAGGCAATTCGCACGGCACTGATTCGTGCGGCTGAAGACAAAAAGCAAGGCTTAACTGTTATTAACGTTGTGCGGCGGTTTCCCAGTCGCCAAATTCAGATCGATCTGGCTGAAGTCTTCACCATGTACGATAGTTTGACCGAATTGTTCAAACGTCGCAATAATACGATCGCGGCACTCGATCGCATTGCCGAGCGGGAAGCGATAACTGCTAAAATCGACTTTTCCAAACAAGTGGATCTGCGCCAGCAAGGGACTTTACGGTGGCAAAAACGCCAATTTGCATGGCTCGATCGTTCGCGTCAGCGGCTGGTGCCTGGAGATCTGTATTTACCCCAAACAACATCGGCTAGTTCGGTACCAATCATCGTTATTTCCCACGGTGCCGCTGAAGATCGCAGCACTTATGCCTATTTAGCCGAACATCTGGCTTCCTATGGGTTTGCCGTTGCCACTGTCGAACATGTGGGTGGGGATGCCAATCGCTTTCGGCAGTATCTGTCTGGGTTGGCTCCAGCACCTCAAGCAACTGAATTGCTCGAACGTCCGCGCGATGTATCTTTCTGGCTAGATGAGTTGCAACGTCGGGCACAGTCCGATCCTACCCTGCGAAAACTCAATACTAGGCAGGTGGGCTTAATCGGACATTCACTCGGCGGCTACACGGTTTTAGCCCTAGCTGGTGCCCAGATTAATTTCGATCGAGTCAAACGCGATTGTAATCCTAATCGATCGCTCAATCTGTCTGTTTTGCTCCAATGCCGTGCCAACGAACTCAAACCCCAACCCTATCGCCTCCAAGATCCTCGGATTAAAGCGATCTTTGCCATCAGTCCCCTGAGTAGCACGATTTTCGGTAAGCAGGGGATCGGTCAAATTCGGGTGCCAGTGTTTTTAATGGGTGGTAGCGACGATATTATTACTCCGGCGGTACCAGAACAAATTTATCCATTTACTTGGTTACAAACGCCGAATAAGTATTTGGCGATGTTAGAGGGGGGCACGCATTTCTCTACTCAAGGTGGTGCCGAACGTGATGGAATCTTCCCCGTTTCTGAGAGTCTCATCGGCCCCGATCCAGCAAGGGCACGGACTTATACTAGGGCACTCAGTTTGGCATTTTTTCAAACTCATTTATCCAGCCGCAGTGAATTTCAGGTTTATCTCAATGCTGCTTATGCCAAATCGCTAGAGCCGAATATGAGTAAGGGTGCGAGTAATTTAGCTATTTCAGATTCCAATAAAGTGTCGCTAAGAATTAATTTAGTTGGCGCATCTGCCGCCGAATCGCTTGCTCAAGCTCTACAACAAGATAATACTCGCGTGCCCAAACTCGATCGATAGGTGTGATAAAGAGTAAAATCTTCCAGCTTCCAGTTCGATTGTGCAGTAGGCAATACCGATCTTTTGGCTAGGTTAAAAACTGGAGATTTGGTGGTCTGAAATTTAGGTTGTGTCTTGTATGATAAGTTCAACAAAAAACCACCCTTGTCTGCTTTTTAAAAATTTTAGTTATATCTTATTATTTTATTTCAGTCACGGGATGTGCTACTAGTTCTAAACCATCGATCTTTAACGCTTTGAGCCAGTTAACATTTAAGCGATCGAATCGGATTTGAGATTTTTAGTTGCACATTGCATTTCAGTCAACCCTCAATATCTCAAGGATGAAGATCGTGAAGCTAGAAGGAAAAGTCGCCCTAGTGACAGGTAGTAGTCAGGGGATCGGACAGGCGATCGCGATTCGGTTAGCTCAGGAAGGAGCTAGCATAGTTATTAACTACCGCTCTCATCCAGAAGGCGCAGAGGAAACTTTAGCCAAGGTGAAAGCAGCAGGTGGTAAATGTTCGATGGTGGATGGATTAACCCTCCAAGCAGATACGGGTAATATTGCCGACGTACAGCGGATGATATCGGAAAGTATCGACCATTTTGGCAAGCTAGATATTTTGGTTAATAATGCTGGGGTTGAAAAGAATGCTGATTTTTGGGATGTTACTGAAGCCGACTATGATGCGGTGATGAATGTCAATTTAAAGGGGATCTTTTTTGCGATTCAAGCATTTACAAAGCATTGCATGGTAATCAAACAACCAGGCAAAGTGATTAACATTAGCTCGGTGCATGAAGAGTTACCGTTTCCCCATTTTGCAGCTTACTGTGCCAGCAAGGGCGGTTTGAAAATGCTGACTCGCAATTTGGCGATCGAACTGGCTCCACTGGGAATTACGATTAATAATGTGGCTCCAGGTGCGATTGAAACTCCAATTAATACTAAGTTATTAAACAATCCTGAAAAGCTGAACGCCCTGCTGCAAAATATTCCCTTAAAGCGATTGGGAAAACCGGAAGATGTTGCCTCAATGGTGGCATTTTTAGCTTCCTCAGATGCAGATTATGTCACTGGCACCACCTTCTTTGTAGATGGCGGTCTACTCTGGAATTATCAAGAACAATAGCCACACTGGAGCAAGATAATGACACCAGAAAAACTGCGATTGCAACAAGATCGAGAACGGATTGCTTACTGGAAACGTTGGGGTTCCTATGTGAGCGATCGACAGTGGGGCACTGTCCGCGAAGATTATAGTCGAGAGGGGTCGGCTTGGGATTACTTTCCGCACGACCACGCTCGATCGCGGGTATACCGTTGGGGTGAAGATGGGATTGCCGGAATTTCCGATACCCAACAGCGATTGTGTTTTGCGATCGCATTGTGGAATGGCAAAGATCCGATTTTAAAAGAGCGGTTGTTTGGATTAACGGGTAATGAAGGAAATCATGGCGAAGATGTCAAGGAATATTATTTTTATTTAGATAATACGCCCACACATTCTTACATGAAGTGTTTGTATAAGTATCCCCAGCAAGCATTTCCTTACGATCGATTGGTTGCTGAAAATCGCAATCGCAGTAAATTTGAGCCGGAGTTTGAATTACTCGATACGGGTGTTTTCAATGACAATCGTTACTTCGATGTCTTTGTTGAATATGCTAAAGCCGCACCAGAAGATATTCTCATTCAGATCTCGATTGCTAACCGAAGTGACGAAGCTAGTACCTTACAATTATTGCCTACCTTATGGTTTCGGAATCTCTGGGATTGGCAACCAGAAATCCAGCAACCGTTTATTAAGGTGGTAAATGCCGATTCAACGATGAGTCAAATCGAAGCTGGTGGTTCTACATTAGCAAATCATTGGCTTTATTGTGAAGGCGCGACAGAATTACTATTCACTAATAATGAAACTAATTACGAGCGGTTATTCGGAACGGCAAATCATTTGCCCTATGTTAAAGATGGCATTAATAACTATGTTGTCAATGGGCAAAAACAGGCGATAAATCCCGATCGAATCGGTACCAAATTTGCAGCTAATTACACCTTATCTTTTGCACCTGAAGAAACCAAAACCGTGCGTCTGCGCTTGAGCGATGCCCAGCAGATCGAAACACCATTTGGGGCTGAGTTCGAGCGAGTTTTTCAGATTCGCAAGCAAGAAGCAGATGAATTTTATCAAGAAATTTCGCCGTTTCCACTCTCAACAGACGATCGCAATATTCAGCGACAAGCATTTGCCGGACTGCTGTGGAGCAAGCAATATTATAATTACGTCGTGCATGATTGGCTCAAGGGCGATCCAGGACAACTACCACCACCTACCGATCGCCAAATCGGTCGCAATCATGAGTGGGTGTCCCTATTTAGCGAAGATATTCTCTCCATGCCCGACAAGTGGGAATATCCCTGGTTTGCGGCTTGGGATCTGGGGTTTCATTTGATTCCATTCGCGACGATCGATCCCGATTTTGCCAAGTTACAACTCGATCGACTCACCCGCGAATGGTACATGCGCCCCGATGGTCAATTGCCAGCCTATGAATGGGCATTTGGTGATGTCAATCCCCCCGTCCAAGCGTGGGCGGCATTACAGGTCTACCAAATCGAACAAAAGTCCTGCGGACAGGGCGATCGCGCGTTTCTACAGCGAGTGTTTCACAAGCTGATGCTCAACTTTACCTGGTGGGTAAATCGCAAAGATATAGCAGGTAACAATGTCTTTCAGGGTGGCTTTTTGGGGCTAGATAATATCGGTATTTTCGATCGCAGTGCCGAATTACCCACTGGTGGCTATCTCAATCAGGCAGATGGTACTAGTTGGATGGGAATGTATTGCTTGAATATGCTATCGATCGCTCTAGAATTGGC
Organism: Cyanobacteriota bacterium; assembly: GCA_046051065.1. Lineage (GTDB taxonomy): Bacteria > Cyanobacteriota > Cyanobacteriia > Cyanobacteriales > Chamaesiphonaceae > Chamaesiphon. The sequence goes on along the minus strand of JBJOOY010000452.1, from coordinate 8,771 downwards.
GAAAGCAGACGATACCTATGAAGATATTGCCAGCAAATTCTTCGAGCATTTTCTGTATATTGCCGATGCGATCGATGGCATTGGTGAAACCAATATTACGCTGTGGGATGAGGAAGATGGATTTTACTACGATGCCCTGCATTTGCCCGACGGTCAACAGTTACCGCTGAAGGTGCGATCGATGGTGGGCTTGATTCCCCTGTATGCGGTGGCGGTATTAGAACTCGAAACCTTAGAGCGGTTTCCTGGTTTCAAACGGCGGATGGATTGGTTCATTCGCAATCGTCCCGATCTCAAAGAGAATGTCGCCTGTATGGAAACGCCAGGGATCGGGGCGCGGCGATTATTGGCAATCGCTTATCGCGGTAAGCTTCAGCGCATTCTCCAGCGCATGTTGGCTGAAGATGAGTTTTTGAGTCCCTTCGGGATTCGATCGGTGTCCAAGTATCATCGAGATCGTCCCTATGCCTTCAAATTAGACGGACATGAATTTGTCGTCGGTTACGAGCCAGCCGAATCAACCACGGGGTTATTTGGCGGTAACTCGAACTGGCGCGGGCCGATCTGGTTCCCAGTCAACTATCTCATTATCGAGTCGCTGTGGCGGTTTCATGACTATTTCGGAGACAGTTTTACCGTCGAATGTCCGACCGGATCGGGCATTGAGATGAATATGAAAGAAGTGGCGATCGCCTTATCCCAGCGGTTAATCGCACTGTTTCAACGCGATGCCTCCGGTCGCCGTCCCGTCTATGGCGGCACGGAAACCTTTCAGACCGATCCGCACTGGCGCGACTATATTTTGTTCCATGAATACTTTCATGGCGATAATGGGGCGGGAATTGGCGCGAGCCATCAAACTGGGTGGACGGGATTGGTAGCAGCTACGATCCTCCAAAATGCCGAATATCGATCGCTGGAGTCAGAAAATGGCACTCTCTAAAAATCACCTGCCAGAATACGCAATCGAAGCCGCATTACTGGGGCTATTTATGGTGGCGGCGGGGACTATTACAATTTTGTTTGAGTATCCAAATTCTCCGCTACATCGAGCGTTCAGCTCTGCTGTACCGGAGGTAATCGCCAATAGCGATCTGCGCCGCTTTTTAATTGGCATCATCATGGGGATAATCGCGATCGCCCTCATTTATTCACCGTGGGGTCGGCGATCTGGTGCCCACATGAATCCGGCAGTCACCCTCACTTTCTATCGGTTGGGCAAGGTCAAATTTCAAGATGCGCTATTTTATATTCTGTTTCAATGCTTAGGCGGATTGGCTGGAGTTTATTTCGTCGCATTAATGTTCGATCGCGCATTTACCCAACCGCCGATTAGTTATATCGTCACGGTACCAGGTGCTTTAGGCTGGGGCGGTGCCCTCATCGGCGAAGCGGCGATCGCCTTTATCATGATGATGATGGTATTAGTGACCAGCAATCACCCGCGACTCAATCGCTACACCGGATTGTGTTCGGGCTGTCTAGTAATGCTCTATGTGACCTTTGAAGCCCCGTTATCTGGCTTTGGGATGAATCCCGCCCGCAGTCTTGCCTCGGCTCTACTTGCCAACGTTTGGACGGCATTCTGGCTCTATGCGATCGTCCCCCCGATCGGGATGTTAGCCGCAGCAGCTTTATATACTTATCGATTTGGCGATCGATCTGTCAAATGCGCTAAGTTACAACACGATCGTCACGCCCGCTGTATTTTTCGATGTAATTACGATCGGGATGGCAAGCTAGATTTGAGCGATCGATCGTTACTAAAATGATATTTTTACATCTTAACAAAGATTTGAGACTGGATATTGAAAAACAGATTCCTTTGCCAGAAACAATCCTTACCGCATTATTGATTTCGATCGATCTCAATGCCGAACTTTTGGTTAGGTTAAAAACTGGAGATTTGGTGGTCTGAAATTTGGCGTAGAGCTTATATGATAAGGGCAGTGAAGACAACCGCTGACCGCTCTAAATGATTGCTATGGATCGATTTTATCGGGTCGATAATTTAATTCCCACCCTGCATCAGCGAGATCGCGTTCGTGGTTCGAGTGACGCACCGATCGTCTTAGTAGAGTATGGCGATTATGGCTGTCCGCGATCGGGTGAATTATATTTCTCGATCGAACGACTTCAGGCACAATTAGGCGATCGCCTGTTATTTGTGTTTCGTCATTTTCCGCAGACTCACCTACATCCCCAGGCTCAAAAAGCTGCTGAAACTGCCGAAGCTGCCGCTGCTCAAAATCGGTTTTGGCAGATGCACGACTTACTCTGTCAGCATCCCCAGGCACTAACCGATGCCGATCTAGTGGGATACGCAGTGCAGTTAAATCTAGATATTCCCCGATTGTTGACCGAACTGGCAGAGCGCGTCCATCAGGAGCGGGTACAGTCGGACATCGATAGCGGTCAACAGCTCGGAATTAAGCACGCACCAATGTGTTTGATTGGGATTCGCTGTCAGACCGATCGAGACCTCAAAGATTTTTTACAGGTTATTCTCACAGCCCTGTCTGCATAACTTAGAAATTTAGTAACCACATCCAGGAGAAAACATCATGAGTGAGAAATTTGATATGGTCTCCGCTGACGATACATGTGCCTTGCTGGTAGACCATCAAGCAGGCTTGATGTTGTTTGCTGGCGATATCGACCCAGTACATTTGCGGAATAATTCGATCGCGCTAGCAAAGGTACTAGCTATGCACAACATACCCACGGTGATTACAGCAGCGGCAATGGGGCCAGCAGGCCCGTTGGGGCCAGTCATACCAGAGGTACAGGAGCAGTTTCCAAACATTGAGCCGATCTACCGCACCAAAATCAATTCTTGGCACGACGAGCGGATTCGAGCGGCGATCGAAAAAACTGGTAAGAAGAAAATTATTTGTGCTGGGATCACGGCAGATTTCTGTATCGGTATTCCGGCCAAGACGATGGCAGCAGAGGGGTATGATGTGCGATTGATTATCGACGCTTCAGGAAATTACTCCACGATGGCGATGCACGGTGCTATTGCCAATCTCACTCAGCACGGTGTCAAGGTCAGTAATTGGTTGTCAATTGCCTGTGAGCTGCTCCAGGATTGGGCAGACCAAGAAAAGGCAGCACAGCTTCTCGCTATTTACCGCGAGCATCCAGTGGGCGATGCTACAAATCACCCAACAAGGCTGGACTAAACTAGCGAATAAAGTCGCTTAGTCGCTCCAGCAGCTTGATGAATAGATAACCATATTGTTGTTTATTAGGAGACTAAAATGAGCAGAAAATTCAATTTAAGCAGAGTTACAATCTCTCTCATCGCAATTATTACTTCCGTCAGCCCCTATTTGGCAGACTTTAACGAAACCCACGTCTTTAATCCACGTTGGCCGCCACACGCCAAATTTCATAACGGTCAAACCATGACATTGGGACTCATTTGCGGGATTATATCGATTTATTTTCTCTGGTTTCGCAAAGCTTCTACTGACATTGAAAACTTAAAAATGTCTTGCTTATTTGCCGCTCTCTACTGGATGGCAATGGCACCAGCAATTCTGTATCCAGGCACAGCATTCTCCGATCCTGAATATGGTGGACTTCAATCATTTTCGATCGGTGGCGTTGCCATTACTCAAGTTTATATGGATTTTCTATTTTTCATAATTTTGGGTACTTGCTATTACTTTGAGAGCAAGCGACTAAAAGCAAGAGAGCGGTTGACACAGAATGACATCTAAAAGTTTTTCAAGCGGAAATCTCAGTGCAACTCGATCGCGAATGCTGCCTAGGTGAAGACAATCTACAAGGAAAAGCATCATGGCTCAACTACAACTTGCCAAGGGACTACTGAGCTTGGCAGCACTGTCAACTTTAATCGTTCCCATTTGGACGGATGCAATTTTGCTGGCAAATGCACATATGAATAATCCAGCTTGGCTGCCCCATGCCAAACTTCACTGTGCAATGTCATTTTTTGCAGCAGCTTCTTTGGGAGTTGCAGCTTTATTAATCCTCAAAGTGCGTCCCACAACCGATCGCTTTTCAATGGCGATCGCGGCATTCCTAAGTTCTGCCTTTTGGCTCGGACTAATTGCAGCGGGATTCTGGCCTGGAACCTCCTATGGGTTTCTCAACGATCCGGTGTTGGGAAATATGCGCGAACCTCAGTTGGGCGGAATAGCAATCTATCCGAATGTGGCAGCAGGTTTAGTAACGATTGCGATCGCGATTGTAGGCTATTACTTGACGGGTGCGATCGCGATCCAGCGATCTCGGTAACAACTAATTTATTAATGGAGCAAATCACATGAAAATTGGCATCTTGGGATCGGGAAACATGGGTGGAGGTTTGGGTAAACTCTGGGCTAAAGCAGGGCATGAAGTAATCTTCGCCTATTCTAGAGATGAGAGTAAATTACAACAGCTTGCCACCTCAGCAGGTGCCAATGCCAAAGCCGGAACGCCGCTGGAAGCTGTCTCGCAAAGTGATGTCATCTTGATATCTGTCTGGGTGCCCGACTTAGCAGCAGCGGTTCGTGCCGCAGGTTCGCTCGATGGCAAGATTGTGATTACTTGTATGAGTGGTTTACAGCCAGATTTTGGCGGGCAAACGATCGGGTTGCCAACAAACTTAGAAATTTCAGTCGCGGAAACTTTACAACAATTAGCACCTAACGCCAAAGTTGTCGAGGCATTTAATAGCACCTTTGCCGAAATTATTGCGGCCCAGAATCGCCAATTTGGGAACGAGTACCCCAGCGTATTCTACTGCGGTGATGATGATGCAGCTAAACAGGTGGTCGCAGGTTTGATTAAAGATTGCGATTATGAAGCCATAGATGTCGGCAAACTTCAGGTCGCACGATCGCTAGAAACTCTAGCAACTGCCTGGGTACAGTTTGCAGTCACCAGTCAATTATTTCCCAATCTGGGACTAAAAGCTCTCCGACGGTAACTGAGTTCAAAGGGTGTCTGAAAAGTCTAGTCTTTTGTAGCCTAGCGATTGTGTCTCGATCGCTTTTTACGTTGGGTTTCCCGACGAGCGCGCACCGCTGTTTACTTTTCAGACATCCTCTCATAGTGCGATCGCCACAAAGGATATTTTTTATGAGTAATAACCGCAAAATAGCCCTGATTACGGGTGCTTCATCAGGTATTGGTAAAGCACTCGCCGAGAACTTTGCAAAAGACGGTTACGATGTCATTCTGGCGGCGCGCAGTGTCAGCACAATGGAGTCTCAAGCTGCCGATCTCACAGAACGGTACAACATTACGGCAACCGTTATCGCCGCCGACTTGGAATCTAGTGATGGAGCCACCAATTTATATAAGGAGATCGAGAACCGTGGCTTCATCCTTAGCGCACTAGCGAACAATGCAGGCTATGGTACTTTTGGCGAGTTTAAAGACTCGACTCTACAATCGGAACTGGCAATGATGCAGATTAACATGACCGCGATCGTCGTATTGACGAAGCTCTTCTTGCCAGATCTTCTAGCTACCAACGGCAAGATTATTAATACTGCCTCAACCGCCGCGTTTCAACCTGGCCCATACATGGCAGTATATTACGCCACTAAAGCGTTTGTCCTGAGTTTTTCAGAAGCAATTGCTGCCGAACTTGAGGGTACAGGTGTGACCGTGACGGCACTCTGTCCTGGGCCGACGGCTTCTGGTTTCCAAGACAAAGCCGATATGCACGCCTCAGCACTCGTCAAGAACAAGAATCTGCCAACCGCAGCGGAAGTCGCTGTTCTGGGCTATCGAGCCATGCAGCGCGGTCAGAGAGTATATATCCCAGGCTTGATAAATTGGCTGATGGTTCAAAGTCTTCGCCTCACGCCGCGTAGCTTAGTTACTAAAATCGTTAAGGCGATGTCAAAACCAATTTAACGAGCTAAATAATTGACAACTCGCGAACTTTTATCTCCAGCACAACGACTACAATTTACTGAAATTCCCGCATCGATTACGGCTAGAGAGATCGCCAGCTACTATACTTTTAGTAATGAAGATCTCAGAATTATTAAAGAACATCGCCAACCACACAATCGGCTGGGTTTTACAGTGCAGTTGGGTTATCTGCGCTTTCCCGGTCGCGTCTGGAATTTAGCAGAACTAGTACCTCTAGCTACATTAAATTACATTGCCGCTCAATTGAAACTAGATCCAGTAATTATCATAGAATATTCACAAAGAGATCCGGCTCGGCGCGAACATCTGGTAGAAATTCAGGCTAAATGATGACATTAAATTTAAGAAAAATCCTTAACTCTTGTTTCGTATCGGAAGCAATTCTCTAAAAGCCAGACCTGATACAGCCTCTGGAACTTATTAGGATTGATAATTAGTTTTACTTCAGGGTGCCCGATCGGTTGGCTGATAAACGCTACCCACGGAAATCTAACTTTAGCTGCATCTCGATCTAACATGAACATAACAGAGTAACATCTTTGCCCAATTCTATATTTTGAATAGCTTAGATGACATCAGCTATATGTCAGATTAGGTGAGTAGTGTAAATGCCTTAATGCTCTCGATTTTTTGATGTCTCGATCGATATTCGTCTTGTAGTCGATTCAGGGCGTGAATATCCAGATCGTTTAAGCAAGTATATGATTCTCGATGGTTAACGATCCAATCTATTTCATTAATCCAATCCTGGTAATTTGAGCTACCAATGATTCCTAAATTTGTCTGTACATAATCCACGATAACTGCTGGATTGAGCTTGAAGCTCGATCGTCCCCAGTGGCTGATACACCTGAGCAAAAACTCGTAATCGATATAAATTCGGAGGTCGGGATTCCACATCAAGGATAAATCCCTGTTGTTGCGATGGGCGAATCCGTTACTGTCTATGAGTTGCTCGTGGCGAATTAATTGCTCGATCGTGCAATCTAGAGTGGGAGAGAAGAATTCTTTGCCACTACTGACGATCGCTCCATCTCGAACGACATCCCGCCGCCGCTGTTGAATTGGCATCGAATAGCTTACCTGGGGATTACGCTCGAACAGAGAAAGTGTCTGAGCCACAAAATCGGGCTTAAATGTATTGTCATCGTCAAGATAGGTGACAACATCCCCTGTCGCGACGGTTAGGCTCCTATTCCTGCCGTAAGCTAATGCAAATCCCCGATTGGGATGAGCCATACCTAAGTAAGTGTATGGGAAACAGATGTCCGCATCGCAGATTATTTTCTTAGTAGCGACATCTTCACCATCATTGATAACAATCCACTCAAAATCCTGGCTCGATTGAGCTTTGAGTGAGGCGATCGCTCGCGCTAATAGTTGAGGACGCGATCGCGTGACTGTGACGATCGATAGTTTCAGCATAGTTTTCCTGGTAAACGTCAAGATTTTGGCTCGTTGGCGTTGGCGAAGCCTCTCGAAGAGAAGCCTCCGCTTTGCGGAATCGCCAATTCAAGCTGCTCGACTGATTCCATTGACAGTCGCGGCAATCGCTCGATAAGATCGGCAACAGTCATTTGAAAATTTCTTGGTTTCACTGACTTCAGACGCGATCGACGACGATTGACTTTGAGATTCAATTTAAGAGCCAGTTGCCCTGGAGTTATCTGGGGTCGATGGCGATGTCTGTCCAAGTGACAACTGCTACATAAACACATCAGATTTTCTGGTTCGTTGTGACTTGGATTGCCATCGATGTGGTGAGTTTGGGCTGAGAGTTTACGTCGAAGAGATAGGCTTAGGTGACGATAACTTTTCCCAGGTGGCAGACATTTTAGGTCACAGTCACAACAACGATACCCCGACATTTTTTTGTTTTCGGCGGCAATTATTTTCCAGTTTTTGGGATATTTTGAAGTTAACACTAAAGTACTAATGCTGACTTATTTTCTTGTTAATATTATACATCAAAATTAAATCACAGCGTTATATTTATTAATTAGTTAGTCATATTTTGCAAGAAAGTATGAAATCGAATTAAAATTAATAAAATACAAAAATAATCTTGCTAAACGTATTATTTTCAGATAAAATAATAAAGAAAGCTCACATTGAAAAGTTAATTCAATGTCTACACTCACATATTGTAAGGGACTACCTACACCTATTGAAGAAATGAATGCGCTGGGATTTACTCAGCTAGAAATGTTTCTGACAGCATTTGCACCAATCTTTCGATCTGCTGTAGTTGAAACAGTCAATCATCTGCTTGGGTTAGAGCCAAGGATGGGAAATCAGCCCGATCCGATTCCTCTATTAGCAACTGAGCCGTTTAATAAATCGAGTTGGAATACACATTTGCAGCATTGCTATCAAATCAATAAGCGATATGCAAATGGCATTATTAGTTTTGCGAAAGGAAAAGTAGATGCTTCTCGTAAGCATCGTGCCATACATATTAAAACAATTGCAGGCAAAATTAAATCGATTAAGAGCTGGCTTAAAAAAGCAGAACACAAGTTGCAATTAGCTCATAAATTTTATGCTAAACAAAATTGGCAAAAATCTAAGACTAGCTGTAATTTTCCACTCTCCTGTTCTCTTGAGTATCGTAGTACTAATTGGGCTAATCTAAAGTTTCAGATTCATGGTAAGAAGCGTAAGCTAGCTTTATTAATAAGTAAACTCGCTCGTCTCAAATCCACTCCGATTCAAGTGTCTATTCCTAGAGGAAATGTCTATGTTGTTGGTTCAAAAGATGAATCGTTTGGGAACAGCGTTTGTCAATGGGATGGCGATCGAATTTCTATTAGAGTGCCAAAGTGCCTAGAAGCTGACTTTGGTAAAGTTATCATTGCTGTAATCGG
>JBJOOY010000451.1:0-14243 GCA_046051065.1 Cyanobacteriota bacterium | reverse complement strand
CAATACACGGCGAACCTATACTAAGGCATTGGTAGATTTCTTCATGCAGGTAGCGAAGTCTGCACCCACACCAGAACTCGTGGGCGAATTTTTAGCACTCGATCGATATCAAGCGATGACGCTAGTATTAAAGTATCGCCGCATTTTGACCGATCGAGGGTTGGCACCATCGACGATTAATACGCGCTTAGCCGCGATTAAAAGTCTTGTCAGTTATGCGCGCAAAGTTGGCGAATGTCACTACGATTTGGCAGATGTTGATGGGGTAAGAGTGGAAACCTATCGGGATACCTCTGGGGTAAATCCAACAGAATATCAGGGAATGATCGGGATATTCGATCGCCAGACTAAGAAGGGCGTGCGAGACTATGCGATCTTGCGCTTACTGTGGGATAACGCCCTCAGAAGAGCGGAATTATGTCAGGCGAATGTTAAAGATTTCGACCCGATCGGTGGTAAATTGTGGATTATTGGCAAAGGGAAAACTCAACGTCAATCGATCGATCTGAGCAGTCAATCGGTACTGGCGATTCAAGCTTGGTTGGCAATGCGCGGAAAATGTAAAGGGACAGATCCGTTATTTTGTACACTCGATCGAGCCACCAACGGACATCGGTTGAGTGGCAATGCTATCTATAATCTCGTCAGAGCGACCGGAACCGCAGCCGGAATCTACAAAGTCATGAGTCCTCACCGCATCCGTCACAGCGCAATTACAGCGGCTCTGGATGCAACGAATGGCGATACCCGCAGGGTGCAAAAATTAAGCCGTCATGCCGATTTGAATACACTCACCCGTTACGATGACAATCGCCGCCATCATCAGGGTGAAGTTACCAAAATTTTGGCAGAATTAGTCTAAACATCAGTAATACCAGCATTTTTAAGATGGAGCAGCCGTCTCGATCGAATCTAGGTGAATTAGCAACTGTCTTTCTCAAACTAGGCACGATCGGTTTTGGTGGTCCAGCGGCACATATTGCGCTGTTAGAAGCAGAAATCGTCACTCGGCGACGGTGGATTAGTCAATCTCAATTTCTCGATCTGATCGGGGTGACAAATATCCTTCCCGGACCAAATTCTACAGAGTTGGCGATTTATATCGGTTATCTGCGGGCGGGATGGCGCGGTTTAATTATTGCTGGTGCGTGCTTTATCTTGCCAGCGATGGCGATCGTCTGGGGACTGGCAATCGGTTACGATCGAGTCAAAGAGTTACCTCAATTTGTCGCTATTTTTGCCAGTATCAACCCAGTAGTTGTCGTCCTGACGATTCAGGCGATGTGGAAATTGGGTAAATCGGCGCTTAAAAATATGCCAACAACGCTGGCGGGAATTTTCTCGATCGGGTTGTTTGGGTTTTTAGGTGTAAATATATTAATCGTATTATTATTGGCCGGAATTAGTGTGATGCTGATCCAAAACTGGCAACAGTTAAAAAGGATACTCCCAGCGATCTGGCTACCGACTAACATAGACCTTAATACACCAATATTAGCCATTCTCCCCGCACTTACATCTCAGCCATCATGGGTGGATGTATTTACGATCTTCCTCAAAATCGGCGGGACAATTTATGGTGGTGGCTATGTGTTATTGGCGTTCCTTCAACCAGAATTAGTCGATCGCACCCACTGGCTGACCTCTCAACAGTTACTAGATGCGATCGCGATCGGTCAAGTTACGCCAGGGCCATTATTTACCACTGCGACTTTCATTGGCTACCTGCTAGCTGGGCATTTAGGCGCGATCGCCGCAACGATCGGCATTTTCCTACCCAGCTTTATATTCGTCGCCTTAGTAACGCCCTGGGTGCCGCAGTTGCGTCGATCGATCTGGTTTGGTAGTTGGTTAGATGGAGTAAATGTTGGAGCATGGGGGACGATCGTGGTAGTTACCTACCGATTGGGGGTAGATACGCTAGTAGGCTGGCAATCGATCGCGATCGCACTCGTCAGCGCAGTATTGCTCTGGCGGTGGAAAATCAATGTAATTTGGCTGATGTTGGGTAGCGCAACGCTTGGACTCGTGGGACAATTAGCTCAATCTTCCCGTTAAAATTACGGTACTTCTTGAAAAATTCACCTCGATCGGGGTATTTAATTTATATAATGTCGATCGAGAGCATTAAATATTAATCGGCTTCACTCATCAACTACTTATTCAATCCTCACTCATCTAAAATTTAGTTTCCATGTTCGCATACCCCAGCCTAACCCTAATCTATGCTCTGAGATATTATTATAACTTATTGGACAGATTTGAGATTTAGATTTTACATAAATAGTTAACATCGTAAAAAATAGAAATTGAGTGAGGATTTAAACTAATATGCATTTTGATTTACGCGCACTAATTCAATCCTTTGGTTATCCATTAGTCTGGAGTATCGTTTTTGCTGAGTCAGGACTATTAGTTGGATTTTTATTACCTGGTGATAGTTTACTGTTTGTTGCGGGATTTTTATGCTCGGTGCCGAAGACTGGATTAGATATTCGCGTGATGGCTTTTGGTTGTTTTGTTTTCGCTGTTTTAGGTGATAGCGTAGGCTACTATACAGGCAAAAGATTTGGCCGCAAGTTATTTGACAAAGCAGATTCTAAATTCTTTAAGAAAAAACATCTAATTGCGGCTGAAGAATTCTTCGATCGTCAGGGTAAAGTCGCAATTATTATGGCCAGATTTATGCCATTTGTCCGTACTTTTGCCCCAATCGTAGCAGGGATTGCTGCTATGCGCTACAAAACATTTATGCAATATAATATTGTTGGCGGACTATTGTGGGGCATTGGTTTAACTCTGTTAGGCTACTTTTTGGGTAGAACTATCCCTGAAGAGCAAATCGATAAATATTTGATTCCGATTACTCTGTTGATTATGTTTATCTCTCTTTCTCCAACTATATTTCACTTTGTAAAAGAGCGCCAGCGGATGAAAGGATAATAATTGAGCCACTAAACTATTGAATTTAATTACCAATTTACCACGATTAACTACCAGTTAAATTTTGGACTCTAGTTAAAAGTTCTTGGCTGAGTTTCACAAATGCTTTAGAGCCATTAGAACTGGGATTGTCAATGACAACGGGCTGGAAACTATCGATCGCTTTAGCAACATTAATATCCATCGGGATCCGCGTTTGGAATATTTGCTCCTGATTAAAATCTTGAGCAACTCGTTGCATCACCTGATCGTAATAACGAACGAATAATGTGCTGCCTGATAGAATAAAAGCAACTCCGAGTAAGCTACTTTCCAGGCAATTTTTATCGCCCTCATGAGTTTCGCGCAGCTTAGAAATCCGTCGCTCTAACAACTGCATGCCAACCAAAGATAGTGGTTCGGGACGGGCAGGCATGATATAAAAATGGCTAGCCATAATTCCACTCCTAGTTAGCAGATTATACCCAGGCGCACAATCGAGAAGAATAAAATCATATTCGTCGATGACTGGAGCTAAAATATCTTTAATTAAACATCCTTCAAAGCCATTCCAAACATCAATAAAGTCTACATTAGGGTTATCGATACTTTCTTGATGAAGCTTTTCAGAGACGAGAAATTCATCATAAATATCGATATCTCCGGCCAATAAATCTAAGCCATTCACTCCACATACATTGGGAGTAATGAGATCTTTAGTGTCGAATTTATAACGATTACTCGGTCTGAGCATTTTAGCGATCGAGTAACTAACTGTATTTTTTTCTCGCCGAATTCTGGCAAAATCCTGTGGCGTAATCAAGCTTAATGTAGCACTGATTTGGGTATCGAGATCTACCACTAATACGCGTTTGCCATGGAGTTTGGCAAGACAAGCAGCGAGATTAACGGTGAGGGTGGTTTTACCAACACCTCCCTTCATATTGACAGTGGCGATGACTAGTCCCATGATTTATCTAAAATAGCCCCCTAATTTAATTGTGAGGTGCTGAAAATATCTGTTCGTCGCGATCCAGTATACAGCCACACTGACAAGCATGGGTGCGAGTAGACAAAGATTTCTGGTTCTCCCGTAGTTATCGCGATCATGGTTTCAGCAAAAACTTGTCTGTGCAATGGTTTCATCTATTTCTTTCTGACTATTGGCAGTAAAATTTCAGCCAATCTAACAGTAAAAATTAGGTCCAAGTTAAAATTGAGTAGATGGGGAAAATTCCGCTATCGCTATATTTTCCCCCATCAACCCAGGAGAGCCAACCCATTATTTTCAAAGTTTTACACCACATCTCTTACAAAATTTAGCATCTAAATCGTGACTAGATAATTGACAACTTTTGCAGACATTAGTTAATTTAGTACCGCTTTTAGCGACTTGTTTGATTAGGTCACCTAACTGCCAGGGGATCAGGGCAATTCCGGTTAAGATCATTAATACCGTCATCAATTTACCTGCATCAGAAGTAGGAGTAATATCGCCAAATCCGACCGTTGTCATGGTCACTACTGCAAAATAGACAGCATCAAAGAAGGTACCAAAATTATCGGGATTGACTGGATGTTCGACTTGGTAGATCGAGCCTGAATAAATAAAAATAATCGAGAAGATGGTAAATAAAATCCGAGTGACGATCAAACTATCTTCTTGATCGAGATTACCTAACAAAGCTTTGCCCTCAATAAATCTCAACAGTCTTAAAATTCGAAACCAACGTAAAATTCGGATAAAGCTAACATCTGTGATGCCAATTAATACTGGTAAAATGGCAATTAGATCGATGAGTGAATATAAGCTAAATAGATATTCAAATTTATTTGGTGCAGCGAGCAATCGAACTAGATATTCACAGGCAAAGATCGATAAAATAATTAGATCGATCGTTGCTAAAATGGCTCTAAGCTCTGCCGAGATCGGATAGGTTTCCGCAACGAAAATACCTGTAGAAATTAAGACTAACCCGGCGATCGATAAATTAACGATTTTACCAATCGGGTTTTCGATGTCTTCTAAGTAGAATGCGATTTTATCTGCAAGGATCATAGAAAAATTTTAGAACTGAGGGAAATACAACCGTTATAATCGAAATAAGCACAGCAGTATCACAAAATCTAATTTGAGGCGATCTGATGGCTAAATGGGATGCAGGCAGGTTTTTAAATACCGTTAACTACTTTGGAGCGATTCCCATCTTTAGTGATGTCCGCCGTTGGCTGACAGGTGAATCGAATCGTCAATCTAGTGCTGATGGAGGCAGAACTTTGGGTGTAATTTTGGTAGTTGGCGCGCTGAGTGAAATTGGCGATCTAGTCATGCGGCAATTGCTGAAAAGTGGCTATCGAGTCAGAGCGACGCTCTCAGATTTGAACTTGGCACCTTTAAGTATGCCGCCAAATGTTGAGTTCGTACAGGCTCAACTAGATCGTCAGAATAGTCTAACACCTGAATTAATGCAGGAAGTTCGATCGATCGTTATTTGTCCCGATGCGGGGGTGTCCCTCTCACCAGCAATTATCCACGATTTAGCTACGGCGGCAAGTAACTATCTACCGACATCGACCAACATCCAACTGTTCGATTTTACCCAACCAACTGCCGATCTCCAAGCGACATGGGGGGCTGTCGATGATGTGGTGATGGGTGGGGTAAGTGAGAGTGGCATCCGGTTAATGACTGGATATGCCCTATTTAGCGGCAATGTTTCGACTGAGAATTCGGGTGGGTTTGCATCGGTACGGACTAAAAATTTCGATCCTAGTTTAAATTTGAGTAATTATCGCGGGATCGAGATCCGAGTTAAAGGTGATGGGCAACGTTATAAGTTATTTGCCCGCACTGAGACTAAATGGGATGGAGTTGGTTATGCTTACTCGTTCGATACCCAGGCGGATAAATGGATCACAATTCAAATTCCATTTCAAGATTTAGTGCCGATTTTTCGGGCTAAAACCGTTGCTAATGCCCAACCGATCGATTCTAGTCAGATTTGTTCGTTGCAACTGATGCTGAGTAAATTTGAATACGATAGTGGGTTGAATCCGCGCTTTACTCCAGGTTTATTCTCTTTGCAACTTGAATCGATTTCTGCTTATGGCGGACAAATTGTGCCGCAATTAGTAATAGTTAATCCTGCTGAGATCGCGACAGATCTCATCTCGACACTTCAGAGTAGCAAATTGCCTTATTCGATCGTTAAAGCTGGAAACTTAGATCCGCAACTGGTAGCATTGATTTGTGTTAAATCGATCGCTCAACCAGAAACTGTCGGCCAGGTGTTAGGATGCTAAATGGCTCTGCTGGAGAGGGTGTAAGGATATGTATTGCAACAATAATGCTAGATCTACGTCCGATCTGATTAACTAATAGAGCGTTGCTTTTGTCACCCGATCGGGGCAAAGTAAGATCGAGAAATTAGTAATAGTGTCATCTTCCCTAGAGTGCGATCGCAAATACCATGAACCTAAGTAGCATCAATATTCGAGTTGTTAGCAGCTTGTGTTTAACTAGTCTCGCCGTTGGTATCGCCATCCCAGCGATGACAGTCACTCCACCCGAACCAACTCCGCCAACTACAGCACCGAGTAAAGTTGCTCCCACGCCTAAAACGCCATCAACCACACCACCGATACCTGCAACTACCCCAACTACATCTACAACAACCAAGACTCCACCATTAGTTGTCGTACCGCCACTGACACCAACAACTCTAACAAACTTTACGAATCTCTACGGACAAGTAATTGCGATCGAACTTACCCCCAGTCAGCAGCGCAAAATTCAGCAACGGTTGAGCAAACAGTGGATGACAAACTTAGGATTGCGGAATACTGTCTCGCAAACGATTGCGATGGAATCGCAGATTGTCAATGGGACTCCAGCCGAACGGAATCAAATTCAAAGTCAGTTAGTCGGAAACCTGCGTCAACAGGTACTAGATGGCGATAAAGATGCACTATGGTTGGTGTCCTTTTACGATGCTTCATCCAAACACTGGCTAGCACCAGGAGAGCCACCCTTAACTAAAATGACTGCGGACATCAGTGCAGATGCATTGTGTTTTATGGTGAATGAAGTGATGGGTAAGTCGGTAACTACTGCCGATCGCGAACTAAAGAATGCGATCGCGGCTAAACTAAGAAATGAATATGCTAATGTCTCTGAAAATACCAAACAGGAACTCGCTAGATTACCCGAAGATTGGTTGCGATTTAAAGATGAGGACTGGGTGCGACGGGGAGATGATTTCCGCGAGCAAATGCGCGTTCATTGGGGCAAAAATCTAGAGGCTTATATTCCTGAAATTAAGGCGATGAGTCAACTTAGGCGCGATCGATTGGCAAAACTCAAAGCCGACCCTAACACGCCATGGGAAAATATGAATCCGATCCAACGTCAAGCCGCGCTCCAAAGATCTGATGTCGATTTTCAAAATAGCGCACGCGCACTCGCACTAACTAAACCAGTCCAGTTATACGATCGGATTTGGACGATGGAGGTTGCTAATACAATTGGCAATTCACCCACTAGTTATTCGCTGAAATTAAGAGTTAAATAGCTCGATCGATACCACTATTGTTTATAAGGTACAGTTTAATAGTGAATATTCACGATCGATTAATTTAAAAAATGTACGATATTTCTTCTCGTCCAAGTTGGGATGAATATTTTATGATGTTGGCGAAAATAACAGCTACCAGATCTACTTGTCTGGCATTTCCGGTGGGTGCCACGATCGTTAAAGATCGGCAGGTATTAGCTACAGGTTATAATGGCTCTCCATCAGGTTCGGCGCACTGTACCACACTAGGATATTGCTATCCCGAATTAAGTGCTTGTAACGTCAGCAAAATACTCCCTTCTCGATCCGTACATGCAGAAGCAAATGCGATCGCTCAAGCTGCTAAACATGGTATTTCTACGAGTGGAGCGAGTATTTATGTCACATTAGAACCCTGCCTAACTTGTCTAAAATTAATTATCTCAGCTGGGATTAAAGAAGTATTCTATGAAACCACTTTTAATACTGGTGATAATATCAAAGTTCGTGATTTTTTTCGACAAGATGGTTTAGTTAAGTTAATACCAATTCAGGTTTCTGAAACTACGGCTCAACGTGCAGCTAAATTTTTACTTAATCCGACTTCGGTAGAATCAATTAGCTAAAATCGATTGAGCATAGAGTTAGATTAAAGCCGAGCATTGGTATTACCCCTATAGATATCGATGCTTGCTGTTGTTGATTCGATTGGCAATCATATCTCGATCCAGCAACACCAAAAAACCTAGCTTTGTTACAAGCTAGGCTTCTAGGATTGATCGGATTTTAACTACCTAAACTAGCGACAGTGTTCGACGTTTGCTGACCATTTGGAAGGTTTCGATGATATCACCTTCAGCCCAATCGTTAAACTTGTCTAACCGAATCCCGCATTCAAAGCCAGCATTAACTTCTTTCACATCATCTTTGATCCGTTTGAGCGAGTCGAGTGTACCTTCATACACGAGCTGACCTTTCCGCTGGACGCGAATGTTACAATTCCGGACAGCTTTACCAGACAAGACATAGCAACCAGCAATGTTACCGCGTCCTGCTTGGAAGACCGCGCGGACTTCCACTTGACCGAGGGGTTCTTCTACCTGTTCGGGATCGAGGAGACCTTCCATCGCGCCTTGAATATCGCTGAGCAGGGCGTAGATGATATCGTATTCGCGGACATCAACACCAGCCTCATCTGCGGCTAAACGGGCACCACTGGCGAGGGTGGTATTGAAGCCGATAATGACGGCACCACTGGCGGCAGCGAGATCCACATCAGTTTCGGTGATTTCGCCAGCGGCGGAAAGCAGAACGCGCACCTGAACTTCATTTTGCGGTAACTGACCGAGGGAACCGAGAATTGCTTCGACGGAACCTTGAACGTCGGCTTTGAGGATCAGGTTGAGTTCTTTGAGTTCTCCTTCCTGTGCCTTAGCAGACAAGCTATTGAGTGTCACCCGCCGCGATGCCATCATCTGTTGCAGGCGTGATTGACGGCGTTCGGCAGAACGAACGTCAGCCAGGGCGCGAGCTTCTTTTTCGGGGAAGACTTCAAACTCATCTCCGGCTTGGGGTACATCGCTCAGACCGAGAACTTCGACGGCAAAAGATGGGCTAGCTGCTTCAACGCGCGCGAGGCGGTCGTCTACCATTGCCCGCACTTTACCGAATACATGTCCGGCAACTAGCGTCTCGCCCACGCGGAGGGTACCATTTTGAACCAGGAGTGTAGCCACGGGGCCTTTGGCTTTATCGAGGTGAGCTTCAATTACCGTACCACGCGCGGTTCGATCTGGATTGGCTTGGAGATCTTCGACATCGGCAACTAGCAGGATCATCTCCAGCAGGGTATCCAAATTCTCGCCTTTGAGGGCACTAACTGGCACCATAATCGTATCGCCACCCAGTTCTTCTGCTTGGAGATTGTAGGCGATTAATTCCTGTTGAACGCGAGCGGCGTTAGCTCCAGGTTTGTCGATTTTGTTGATGGCGACGATAATTGGCACTTCGGCTGCCTGAGCGTGGCGAATTGCTTCGATCGTTTGTGGACGGACACCATCATCAGCCGCGACGACCAAAATGGCAATGTCTGTAACTCGCGCACCCCGTGCCCGCATCGCCGTAAAGGCTTCGTGACCGGGAGTATCGAGGAAGACTACTTGTTGAGTTGCACCTTCATGCTCCATGTCTACATGGTAGGCCCCGATGTGCTGGGTAATTCCGCCTGCTTCTCCTTGAGCCACTTTGGTCGATCGAATGGCATCTAAGAGGGTAGTTTTACCATGATCGACGTGTCCCATGATCGTCACGACTGGCGGACGACGCTGTAACAGGTCGAAGTCGGCCAGATCGAGCATTTCGGTAACTTTCGTCGCCTCAGCCTGTTCGACACCAGTAATTACCTCCACTCCTAGTTCTTCAGCGACCATCGTGGCCGTCCCGACATCGAGAATCTGAGTGACGCTGATGGCAATCCCTTTAAAGAATAGCTGTTTGACAATTTCGGTTTCTGGTACGGTCAGCATTTCCGCTAAGTCTCGGACGGTGATACTCCCCATCAAGGTAATCGATTCGGGTTTTTCTGCAACACTTTTCTGTTCCCGTTTATTGTTATTGCGCTCTTGCTTTTGCTGATCGCCCTTCATCACGGGTCTTTTGCGCTGGGCTGGAGCCGCAGCTACTTTAACTCCGCCACCAGATCCGATTTTTTGTTTGGCTGGTCGAGCGATCGATAGACTGACAATCGTCTCAGTTGTTTCATTATTACCATCTAAATCGTCATCTTCATCGTCATCCTCGATCACGACTGTTTTGACCCGCTTGCCTTTGGCCGGAATTTTTGCCTTAGCGGTTTCAACTTCTTCCTCTTCCTTACTCCAGCCTTTACCTTTATTAACTGGTTTGCGGAGTGGTGGTCGTTTGAGTTCGAGATCGATTGGGGTAGGAACGTCGTCTTTGTCGTCAGAGGTAGCATCTTTGCCACCCGCACCAGGTTTGGATAAACCTTGCGGCTTGATTTGGACGATCCGTGTCGGTGGACGATTTAGTGGTGGCAGGGCTTCCACCTCAGATTTAGCAACAGGTCGGCGCACGCTACCCGTTCCAGGTGGGCGGCTCGGCGCACCAACGGTGGGCTTACTAGCAGGTTCGATCTTAACTAGCTGAGATTTGGGAATGGGCTTATTGGGCGCAGATGTTCTGGGAACTGGAATTGCATCGCTATCAGCATTGACTGGTTTGTTACTACCACCAGCGCCTGCATCGCCGTGATCGTCTGAGTTACCAGGTCGAGCTGGCGGCCCAGCTAAGGGAGTTTTTGGTGCTGGTGGCTGTACTGGCGCTGAAGCTCTCTGGACGTGTGGAGCTGGCGCTACTCGATCGAAACTGCTATCGCTGCGGCGACTACTAGCATTTTCGCCAGCCGGAGTCGGGCGCACGATTTGACGATTAGTATTGGGGGGTTGTGGTGTGGCAGGTTGTCTGAGCGGTGGTTGCGCTGGCTGTGGTGGTTGTGGCATCAGGGATGGCTTGGGCTGGATATCACTTCTAGGTTCGATGCGCAAGATTTGTTGGGCTTTGGGTTCGACTGGACGTTGGGGATCGCGGGCTGGTGCTTTGGGTGGATCGGTTTTCAGCCCAGCCGGATTTTCCCCTTTTTCAGATGGGGCTTGATGCGGGGGCTTGCTGTCGCGATTGGGAAATTTCTGTTTGGCTGCGGTGGTAATCTGCTCTGCTTCTGCCTCTGAAATGCTGCTACTGTGGCTTTTGACCACAATACTTAAATCTTCACAAATTCCCAACAAATCCTTATTTTCCAAATTCAATTCCTTTGACAGTTCGTAAATTCTGACTTTGCCGTTGTTCATCCACTATGTCCCTATTTATGCAACCATTCGAGCGTCTAGATTATGACTCGATTTTGTCAAGACCATATATTTATCTACACAATTAATATTTTGATGTTGAAATTTAGTATTCTTGAAGAAGGCGATTACCTGGTAGTGGGTTGTTCGATCGAATAGTTTGTCTCAACCCATTGTCTTCCGATACATCGGCACAGATTCTCACGATCGAGAAATTCCTGTTCTACAGTGGTTGTTGACGGTTGTTGGTATTGCCGCATGGCAAGTCGAGCAAGCCTAGTCACTCGGAGTACCATATTATATTCTTACACCAATATGTCATAATTGGCGAGTCCGATCGACAATTTGTGATAATGTTAGAGGTTTATCCGATTACCTACGGTGCGCTACGCCAACGAGACTAGTGGACAGTGGACAGTGAAAGAAAATAGTCGGTTTTGGCTAGAGTTCATCTGTCGATCGAGAACTTCCATCGATCGATGATAATTAATAACTAATTGAGGTTTAACTCTCGGCTTTAACCGATCGACTAGCCACTAATTACTAGCGACTAACTTAATCATGGGGAAGGTATATATTGTTGGAGCGGGGCCAGGCGATCTTGCCTACCTAACTATTCGAGCACAACAAATCCTCACTCAGGCGGAGGTATTGATTTATGATGCTTTAGTCGATCGCAGCTTGTTAAATTTAGTCCCAGCCAATTGTTTGGTGGTAGATGTAGGCAAGCGGGGCGGAAAACCGAGTATGCCTCAATCTGAAATAGATTTGTTATTAGTGGAATATGCTCAGACCGCGAATACCATTGTCCGGCTTAAAAGTGGCGACCCATTTATCTTCGGACGCGTCACCGCCGAACTCGACGCGCTGATTGCCGCTAACTGCGAATATGAAGTAGTCCCTGGACTATCCACAGCATTAGTCGCACCCTTACTCGCCGGAATTCCACTGACCGATCCCGTCCTCAGTCGAGGTTTTGCAGTAATTACCGCCCATTTTCCCGATGATCTCGATTGGGATGCTGTGGCGCGAATGCAAACAATCGTCATTTTGATGGGTACGCGCACCCTCAGCGAGATTGTCGCCCAATTACTAAAACACGATCGATCCCCAACCACACCGATCGCGATTATCCGGTGGGCGGGCACTCCGCAGCAACAGGTCTGGGTTTCAGACCTAGAGGGAGTGATGGCTACCACCGCTAATGTCGAGTTATCACCATCAGTAATTATCGTCGGTCAAGTAGTAAGATTGCGGGCATATTTAAGTCGCGGGGTTCAGACATCACCAATTACACCCAATTTAGCAGCAGCAAATCGGCCAAATTCTCCTGCCTTAGTAGGCAAAAATGTCCTTGTGACCCGTGCAACGGGACAAGCTGGTGGATTTACTCAAATGTTACGATCTCGTGGCGCACAGGTGATTGAGATGCCTACTTTAGAGATCGTACCGCCAACTAGTTGGCAAGAATTAGATCTGGCGATCGATCGAGTGCAAGATTTTGATTGGCTGATTCTCACTTCTAGCAATGCGGTAAATTATTTCTTCGATCGATTGCATCATGCTGGTAAAGATAGCCGCGCCCTTGCCGGAATCGACATTGCTGTAGTCGGTCAAAAAACCGCTACAGCGTTGCGACAGCATGGGATTACTGCCGATTTCATCCCCCCCGATTTTATTGCCGATGCCTTGGTGAGTAATTTTCCCACATCGCCAGCAGGTCAAAGCATCCTCTTTCCGCGCGTAGAGACAGGCGGACGCGAAGTTTTAGTCCAGCAATTTACTAATTTAGGAGCAAATGTCGTCGAAGTTCCGGCGTATCAATCTCGCTGTCCGATCGAAGTGGATCCGATCGCCCTAGCGGCATTACGCGATCGACAGGTAGATATTATCACCTTCGCTAGTTCCAAGACTGTCAAACATTTCTGTCAGTTAATTGGCAATAAGTTACCACCTGGCTGGCAAGAGCAGGTGATAATTGCCTCGATCGGACCTCAGACTTCCGCATCATGTCGATCGTTACTAGGGAAGGTAGATATTGAGGCAACTGAATATACTTTACCTGGATTGGTAACCGCTTTGGAATTAGGAATCAGTTAATCAGCATCTCACCGCCTCTACATCCCCGCGCTGAAGCGACGGGGTTTTCCGGCGATTCCGATAAAATCGTCAGCTTATCCTAACATCGTATTTCTCTGCTAAAGTGACATCCGAAAGTAAGGATACTGAACTGGAGGTCCTGGTTCTTTTTCAATCTCAAAATTGATTACTTGCCAACAGGGTTCATCATTCGGTGCTGAGCTAAATTCTACAGGTAGCCCAAATAAGCGGGATGTATGTTGCTCGCCATGATTTATCCAGGGTTGAAAATGTTCGCGCAGTAGTGACGCACCCGGCGAATCGAGATAGCCACCGATTAAATCGCGGTAACGTGCAGCAATAATTACTTTAGTAGCACGATAACCTCGATCGTGGAGCTTTTCTAGTGCATCGTGAATTTCAAACCGAATGCCATCAGGATGAGTATGTTGTCGATACCATTCACCATCCCAAAAACACCAATGGCGACTAGACTGAAGATGTACCAGTTGACTGGTATGCGGATCGGCTTCAAACGCCCCATGTCGAGAGCACAAGTAAGTATCTGTCAGTGTGAGGGCAGGAATAGTTTGCCGACAATGGGGACACTGAATCTCTGGACCGAAAATGGGGTACTGAAAGGCAAAAGTCATGTCAAGAGCGCAGCGGAAGACGTTCCCGTGCAGGATTAGGAGAAATAATCGCGAGCTTTTTTGATTACTTTATCTATTATATGTCGTCGCGTTATCACTCGATCGATCCAGCAGTGCAAACAGTGGCAGACATAATTGAAGTGGAAATTGAGTTTCGATCGTTAATTTTTAAG